>JAKLIU010000250.1 GCA_022709445.1 Spirochaetota bacterium
AGGCGCGCGGGATGCGCGGAAGGCGCGCGGGATGCGCGGAAGGCGCGCGGGATGCGCGGAAGGCGCGCGGGATGCGCGGAAGGCGCGCGGGATGCGCTCAGGGACCTTCGTACACGAGGAACAGCCAGGGTCCCGCGCTCGGGGCCACGACGAACCGGTCGCCGACCATGCCCGCCTCCTCGATGAGCAGCGGCGAGACCGAGCGCCGCCCGTTCTGGTCGAAGCGGACGATCCTGGAGCCGTCATGATCGACGACGCCCGCGATGCGCCCGTCCCGTTCCCGGCACCAGCGGATCCGGAAGTCGCGCACGCGATCCGCGGCCCCGGTGGCGGTCAGTCCGGACCGGCCGAGCACCGCGACGGGATGGGTTTCGGGCGGCGCCGCGTCGCCCTCGTTTACCCTGCTCTCGGCGACCACGACGATGCCCCTGTCCGAGGTGCCGACGGGCAGGAGGGTCGCCGTCAGCGGTATGGTCGACGGCCAGCCGTCCTCGGGCAGGGAGAGCCGCCCGCCGGCGCGAAGGTCCCAGACCACGCCGTTGGGGTCCATCGCCAGGCCGTCCGAAAACACGTAGCCGTCGTAAATGGTCCAGTAATCGTACCGTATCGATTCCACCGCACCCGTGACTGCGCCTGCCGCCAGGTTCACCGATACCAGGTCATACGAGATGTAGCCCCGGGGAATCCGCGCGAGCAGCTCTCCGCCGTCGATGGCAAGCCACTCCACGTTCTCCGCGTCCGGAAACCGCGCCGCGATCGCCTCGGCCGCCGCGGTCGACGGCTCGGGCGTCCCGCCGTCCAGGTCCGCCGCGTACAGGAGGGCGCCCGTTGGCCGCGTGGAGGCGCGCCCATCCGGCGCATCGGGACGGGGCACGAACCAGGCTTTCCCGCCGGCCACGGTCAGGAGGGAGAGCCGGTCGGGCAGCTCGATGCCCGAATCGACGAAGCGGCCGTCCTCGCCGACGACCCACACGCTCGTGCCCGGCTCCCCCGCAAGCGGGGCGCGCCCCGCAAGCGGGGCGATGACCAGCTCGGCCCCGTCCCCCTTGAAGGCGACCGAGGTGATGCTGAAGGCGGGCAGGACAGCCTCCGCGTCGAATTTCGGGATACCATCATCGAGGACGTACCGGAACAGTTTTGCCCCGCCATCGTAGCCAGAAGCATAAAGCCAGGCCCATCGCTCGCCGACCGCGAGAGAGGCCGTGCCGCGGGATCCATACAACCGGATAGGCGTGTCCGGCTCGGCCCCGGCGTCTTCGGACAGTTCGAAGGATCGGGAAACGGAAAGCCGCGTCAAGCCGCCTGAGATGAAGGCCGCCCACGCGAAGCCGTGCGCGTACGCCAGGTCCTGTACCGGCGAGCCGAGCGCGAGGTTCCCCGTCGGCTCGAGCGCCTTCCGGAGCGCGTCCGGTTTCCAGATGGTCAGGTCCGCGCCGTCGGCCGACAGGACGAACCGCCTCTCGTGCAGCTCCCGCGCCTCGGCCGACGAAAAAACCAGCCGCTCGTCGCCGACGGCGTCCCAATCGTCCCGGGACTCGGGCGCTCCCGGGGGAGGCGCGCCGTCCGGCCCGCGCCACTCCGCGCGCTCGCCGTCGAGCCGGAGATAGCCACGCTTGCCGTCCGGGAGGTCGACGACGGCCCAGACGGCGCCCTCCGCCTCGAGGAGCGCCAGGGCGGGTATGGCGAGTTCCGACTCGAGCGACAGCCCGCCCCGCTCGTCGACGGCATACCGTTTGACGATCGTTTCGTACTGAGTCTCGAAGAGGCCGTACAGGCGGCCGCCGCCCCAGGCCAGCTGGCGCAGCCGCGTCACCGGCGCGCCCCACTCGTGCCGGACCGCCTCGAGGAAGCCCGGATCGTCCCCGCCCGAGCGGCGGTAGTCCCACCCGTCCTCGGCCAGCCCCGTGGCGGCGTCGACGATGGACAGCCGCAAAGCGTCGGCGCCCGTGGCCGTGAGCCAGCTCCGGTAGAAGGCTGCGGCGGGGAGCCACTGGCGGTACGGGATCGCGCCGGCATCGGGCTGATCGACGGCCAGTCGCCCGTCGGCGGCGCGGGAGCAGTCCAGGTCGAATCGGAGCGGCAGGCCGGTCTGCGCAACCTGTCCCCAGTGCCCGGCGTTGTAATTGTCCGATTGGTACAGGCTCGGCGCGCCGTCGTCCGTCGAGAGGTAGTCGAGCCCGCGGAGTGAGCTGTACGCGGTGCGCTGGTACCCGTAGGGACTCTTGAGCCTGGGTCCGCACCCGGACAGGACCGGGACGACGCCCGCCAGTACAAACGCGAGCGTCAGCGCGGTACGGATAGGCCGGCCGCCTTGGATATGGTTTCCCGTCATAGCTCTCCCTCTTCCCGTTTCCGGCGCGGTCGTCGCCGTCAGGGCGAGCCGCGCGGCGGATCCAGCTCGCCGGAAAAGCGCGGGTACCCGCCCGGGGAGGACACCGGCGCCTCGTACACCCGCGCCGACTCGCCCTCGAACACGATGCCCGCCATGATGCCCGCCATGATGCCCGCACCGGAAGCCTCCGGGGCGGCGGTGCCCGCGAAGTCGCCGAGCGAGGTCCAGTACGGCTTGCCCATGTGCCAGGATGCCTCGGCCGCGGCTCCCGGCGCGCGGCCTATCACGGCGTCCGCGCCCGCATCGATCCACGACCGCATGAGCGGACCCGGGTCGGCACGGCCATCGTGCCCGTACACGACCACGAGGAAGTCCGCTCCCGCCGCGGCCGACCGTATCCGCGCGGGATCCAGCCTGGAGGCGGGCATGCCCTCGTCCAAGCCCAGCACCCGGAGCGACCCGCCTTCGCGCCGCCACGGTGTCCCGTTCACGGAATCGGGGACCGCGAACAGGCAGAGATCCGGCCCCGACAGGAATCGGTCCTCCTCGCCGCGCAGGTCCCTCAGGAAGCGCTCAGGATCGTCGTGCGCCGGAGGCGGCGCGTCGGGATCCCAGGTCCAGGGCTCGCGCGAGGCGAGGCCAGAGGCCCCGTCCGCCAGCCTTCCGGAGACCAGCACGGAAAAGCGCGGCGGGACGGCGGCCGGAGCGACTCCCCGGAAAAACGCCCAGAACTGGTGGCTGGTGGTACGGGGCTCCCTGAGCCCGACGAAGTCGTCCGAGTTGGTGGCCAGGAAGCGCTCGGCCCGGCAGGCGTCGAGGGCTTCCGCGACGCGCAGGACCAGGCGCAGCGTGGCCGGCGAGTCCACCTCCCGGTCGCGTATGTCGTCCGCATCGAAAGCCGCCAGGGACAGGCGGGTCGCCTCGTCGTGGAAGTCCGCCATGACCCGCGGCTGGTAGTGGGAAAAGTCGACGCTGCCCACGATGAGCGCCGTGCCGCCCGATCGCGCGACCAGGTCGGCGAGCCGGTCGGCCAGGGCGTCGAAGCGCCCGGCGGGCGGGCGCCAGCCCAGGATGACCGGCACGAAGCGAGCGCCGGGGAAGAAGCGCTTGACGAAAGC
>JAKLIU010000251.1 GCA_022709445.1 Spirochaetota bacterium
TCCGAACCCGGTTTCCCGGAGGCCAGCTCGTCCTGGACCTGGGCGGCGATCGCGTCAAGCCTGGCCGCGTCCTCCGGGGACAGCCGCTCCCAGGCCGTGGTGCCGGTGAGCATCGCCCCGGGGACTCCGTGCGGGACGAGGGAGCCCGACGCGTCGGCCCGCAGCTCCACGGCCGACGCGCGTTCCGGACCCTCACCGCCTTCGCGCACGGACACCGGGGGCAAGCCGCCGCCCGCTTCAGTGCGCACCTCGAAGAGTCTGTTGGCATACCTGATCCAGAAGCGCGCCGGCATACGATGGCACCAGTATGCGGCCGGCCGCCGCCCCGCGCAAGCCGCGTCCCGTACCCGGTACTTTCCTTTGCCGGGCAGCGGATCCGCGGCTATACTGCCCGCATGGAATTCGACCCGCACTCCCACCGTTTCCCCTCGGCCCGGAACGTGGTCTACGCCCGCGGCGGCATGGTATGCGCCAGCCAGCCCCTGGCGGCCCAGGCAGGGCTGGACATGCTCAAGCGCGGCGGCAACGCCGTGGACGCCGCCGTCGCCACCGCCGCGGCCCTCACGGCCGCCGAGCCCACCTCCAACGGCATCGGCGGGGACGCGTTCGCCCTGGTCTGGATAGACGGAGTCCTGCACGGCCTGAACGCCTCAGGACCGGCTCCCGCCGCCCTGTCCCTGTCCAGCCTCAAGGATCCGCGGGCCGTGGCCGCGGTCGGCTGGGAGCCGGTGACCGTCCCGGGTGCCCCGTCTGCCTGGGCTGCCCTGTCGCGGCGCTTCGGAAAGCTGCCCTTCGGGGACCTCCTCGACGGGGCGATCCGGCTTGCCTCGGACGGCTACCCCGTGTCGCCCACCTGCGCCTGGTATTGGGGCAAGGCCTTCGCGCGGAACCGGGAAATCCTGACCGACCCGCTGTTCTCCGGCTGGTTCGAGCTGTTCGCCCCCGGCGGGACGCCGCCCGCGGCCGGTTCGACCTGGAAGTCACCGGCCCACGCGTCGACCCTTGAGTCCATCGCCCGGAGCGGGGCCGAGTCGTTCTACCGCGGGGAACTGGCGTCGGCCATCGATTCGTTCTCCCGCTCCACGGGGGGCTTCTTGAGGCTCGCCGATCTTGAAGCCTTCAAGCCCGAATGGGTGGAGCCGCTGTCGGTGCGCTACCGCGGACACGATGTGTGGGAGCTCCCGCCCAACGGCCAGGGCATGGTGGCCCTGGCGGTCCTGGGCATGCTGGCAGGGGACGACTTTGGGGATTTGGACGAGGCAGGGCGCGCCCACCTCCAGATCGAGGCCCTCAAGCTGGCCTTCGCCGACGCGTCGGTCTACCTCGCGGATCCAGCCTCCATGATGGTGGACGCGCGGAGCCTCCTGGACCCGGGCTACCTCGCCTCGCGGCGTGCCGAGATCGGCGACCGCGCGATGATCCGTCGGGCGGGAAGTCCGGAACGGGGCGGGACGGTCTACCTGGCGACGGCGGACAAGGACGGCTGCATGGTGTCCTTCATCCAGAGCAACTACATGGGCTTCGGATCGGGCCTGTCGGTGCCGGGCACCGGCATCGCCCTGCACAACCGCGGGCACAACTTCTCGACGCTGCCGGGCCACCCCAACGCGCTGGCGCCCGGGAAGCGTCCCTACCACACCATCGTGCCCGGCTTCCTGACCAGGGACGGGCAGGCGATTGGCCCGTTCGGGGTGATGGGCGGGTTCATGCAGCCCCAGGGCCACGTGCAGGTCCTGTCGCGTTGCCTGGACTCGCTCTGCAATCCGCAGGAGGCCCTGGACGCTCCGCGCTTCCAGTGGACGGAAGGCAACAGGTTGCAGCTCGAGGCCGGCTGGGACCCGCTGGCGGCTGCGGCCCTGGAAGCGCGCGGGCACGAGGTCACCGTCCCGCCGGATTCCGGCGGTTTCGGCCGCGGCCAGGTCATCTGGCGCACCCAGGACGGGACCCTCTGCGGGGCCACCGAGAAGCGCACGGACGGGACGGTGGCCGCCTTCTAGTTCTTGGTCTCGCCGGGGGCGAAACGCTCGATGATCATCTCCGCGACCAGGTAGGCGGCCGGGCAGATCTCGGCGTTGAAGGCCAGCCGGCCCAGGCTGCGGGCCATGTTGCGCTCGTCGGTGTACGGGTAGGCCGCGCAGTCCCGCGGCTTCTCGTCGTAGATGGAACACGCGTTGCCCTCGCCCATGAAGGGACAGGGCAGCTTTGAGCAGCGCCAGAAGCCTTCCTTGTCGCGGATCAGCCCGTCCCTGACGAACTCCGTCCGGTCCAGTCCCACCGTCTTGACCAGGCGCGTGATCTCAGACTCCCCGATGATTGGTCCGAGCATGCGGCAGCAGTTGCCGCAGTCCAGGCAGTCGATGCGCGCGAAGGCCGCCTCGTGGAATTCGGCGACGATATGGTCAAAGTTCTTGATGCGGAACTTGCCCAGGTATTTCATCTGGCGCTTGATGAGCGCGCCGCGCTCGCGGCTTTTCTCCAGTATCTGTTCGTATTCGGGTACCATGGCGCCAGAGTAGCCCATCGGAAGGTCGCGGCTCAAGTCCCGCGCCGCCGGACGCGCCGCCCGGAGGGCGCAGGGCGAAAAAAACCGGGACCCGAAGGTCCCGGCGATCAGCTCGGGGCGTGATGCCTCAGAACTTCACGGTGAGCTGGGCGATGGCCATCTTGTAGGCGGCCTGCAGCTCCAGGGCGTAGTGCGGGAAATCGCTGTAGGTGGCGCCGGTCACGACGTCGGCATAGGTGAACACGGAGTCGTCGGCGGCGGTGTACAGGGCGGCGTCAGCGGTCTCGACGGCCTTGTCGGCGGCGAGGGTCACCTTGACCTTGGACATGGTGAAGGCGGCGAAGTCGGTGGTCGGCTTGGCCTTGAAGAAGTCCAGGAGGGCCTTGGTGTTGTAGCGGTAGCCGATGCTGGAAGCGCCGATGGGCATGTAGGTGGCGACGGGGTTGGCCTTGTCCATGTGGCCGTAGTGCACGGTCTCGGAGGCCTTCTTGCCGACGGTGACCACGAGGCCCTCGATCTTCACGTTGACCAGGGTGTCCTCGCGGGCGGCCTTGGCGTAGGCGGCGGCGCGGATGGGGTTGCCCATCAGGCCTTCGAAGTCGCGCTCGTACTGGCGGGTGGGCCTGGTGAAGCCGGTGGCGCCGGGGGAGAACTGGGACCAGACTCCGAGGCCGTCCTTCACGTTGTAGATGTAGAACATGTAGCCCTTGATCATCGGGTCGGCGTGGGTGGTGTTGGCGAGGGGATCGGGCACGCGGACGATGGCGCCGTCGACGATGGACTTGCCGTCGGCGGAGTTGTTCTCGGCCCAGCCGCCGGGGCCCTGCCACTCGTGGATCTCGGCGGCGGTGACCGCGCCGAGCTCGTTGACGGTGACGGTGGCCTCGCCGATGTAGCCGCCCTGG
>JAKLIU010000252.1 GCA_022709445.1 Spirochaetota bacterium
GCGGCTGCAGGCCCGATCGCCGTCACGGCGGGCCTGGAACTGGCCGGCGGTTTCGACCGGGCCTGGAACGACGACCCGTCGGCGCGCGCCACGGTACGATGGACCCGGCCGGCCCGGGACGGGTCGCCCTCGGTAACGGTCGCCGGATGCACCCTCGTCGTGACGGGCGTCGACCTGTACGGCACTGTCGAGGGATCGGCCGCCTTCATCTCGGTGACGGACGGCGGCCTCTCGCTCGCACGCGCCCTGATCGAGGCCGGGGGAGGGCTCGATGCCACCCTGGTCAGGGCCTCCTCCTCGCGGGTGACGATACTGGATTCCATGCTGCGATCCGCCGGTTCCCTCACGGCCCGCGGGCTGGACCTGGGCGACTGTTCCACCCAGATCGGCGACACCGAGCTGGTGTGCCTTCCCGGCGTGCGGCTCTACGAGGCCGCCAGGATCCGCGGTGGCGCGGCGGAGCTCAAGGCCGTGCGCGTCGACGCGAAGCCGTCCCAGGCCTTCTCCGGCCTGAGCGCCGTGGCGTCCCGCGTATCCGCCGAGGGTTGCGCGTTCTTCGTCTCCGGCGGTTCCTCCTCCTGCAGGGTGTTCACGGCCGACGCCGCCATCCTGGTGGTCTCCTCCACGTTCATGGATCTGGCCTGGGGCGGCGATGTGACCGCGTTCAAGGCCGGGGCGAGCGCGGAACTCCGCGTCGGCCACGTGACGGCCTCGGTGGCCTGCGGCTCCGCCGTCTTCATGGATGTTGACGGCGTCGCCTGGACCCTGGCAAATTCCATCGTCAGGATGGAGGCCTCCCGGTCGGTACTGGTTCGTTCCGGCTCGCTCCCCCCGGCCGGCGCCGTGAGCGCCAACTGCCTCTGGGGTGTGACGGCCTACCTGGAAGGTCCCGCTCCCGGGGCGAGCCTGGCTGGACTCAACGCCTGGGCCGTTCCGGCTTTCCCGAACTTCCTGGAACGTCCGGAGCTGACCTTCTCCGGCGCGGTCAAGGGCATACTCAGGCTGTCCCCGGCATCGGCCTGCGTCGATCGGGGCATGAGCCTGCCCTGGGCCGCCTCGTTCGACATGGACGGCGAGCCCAAGCCGTCCGAACTGGGGCTCCGCAGGCCCGATATCGGGGCCGATGAACTCTGATCCATCCGGGCTCGGGCGTCCGTCGCGGCGCGCCGTGCGTGCATGGGGGCGCGCTCTTGCGCTCCTGGGCGCCTGCCTGCTCGCCGTCGTGCTGCCCGTTCCGGCCGCCACGGTTCCGTCGGCACCCGGAGCCGCAGCGGATGCCGCCCTTCTCGCCTTCGTTCCGGCGAAGAAGCGGGCGGAGGCGGAAGCTGCGCTCGCAACCGTGCGGAAGGGCAGGGCGGCCCTCGCCGCCATCCGTGAAGGCGAGACCCGTTCCCGGCTCCAATCCCTCGATGCGGGGATAACCGCCGCGAGGACCGGCGACCTGCCGGCCGTCGCGCTGGCCCTGGATCGCCTGCTCGCTCCCGCCCCCCCGGGCGGTGGCGACGGCACCGCTTCCGCAACGGTCGGCGCCACGGTCGGCGCCATGCGTGTCGTCGTCGCGGCCGCCGCGTCGGGCAAGGGCTTCGCCGCCGCCATGCCCGGCCTGTACGAACGCTACCTGGCCATACTGGGCCTGCCCGCGGAGCTGTCGGCCCTCTTGCCCGGCTTCTCCTCCATGGATGCCGCGGGCAAGACCGACGCCCTCTGCCTTGCCGCCACCCTCGATGCAGGCGCCCTGGTGGATGGGCTCGCCTCCCGCTTCACGGACGGAGCGCTGTCCGGGAAGCGGACGGCCGTCGCCGCCTTCATCGAAGCCTGCGCGATCCTGCCGGCAGCGCTCACGGGAAGCGCCCCCGGCGACGGTCGCGCCCTGGAACGGGCGCTCGACGCTTCCGTGGCCATGCTGGCAAGCGAGCCGGCGGCGGCGCGCGAACTGTGCATCCTGGAAACCGGCGGGACGGATCCGCTCGCGCTCCTGGTCTCCATCCTATCGGCAATGGATCTGGAGTCCCGCTCGTCCTTCCTGGAATCGCGCGGGCTGTCCCCTGCCCGGGGGGCGGCCTTCCTCCAGACGGCCGGCGCGGCCTGGCCCCTGCCTTCCACCGGCGAGCTTTCGGCCAAGCGGCGGGCACCGGAAGCGACCGAGCTCGCGTACATGGAGTGGCGTGCCGCGGTTGCCTCCGCGAACCCTGCCAGGGCCGTGGCCGCGGCGAGGCTGGCGGGTCAAGCCGGTCTGGACGAGCTGTTCGGCGTGGACGGAATCGGGCATTCCCGTGCCCCGGAGTTTTCAGCCGAGCTGGCCGGCCTGCGCACCGGCCTGGCCGAGGCCCTGGACAGGGACGCGCGTGCCGGCGCGCTTGCCTGGCTCGGCTCGACGCTTCCCGGCGGGAAGGCCGCCGCCGCCGCCCAGGAGATCTCCATTTCGGTGGAACCGTCTCCCGCCTCCGCATGGCGTACCCTCTTGTGGGTGACGGCCGTGGACGAGGTGGTAGAAACAGTCCTTCCCGCAACGGCGGTCCGGGAGGCACTGTCGGCAGCGATCAGGGCGACGGGCGCGGCCCCGGCTGGGTCGGCGGGCATCCGCTACCGCGAGATGTCTGCCGACGGCACCTGGAGCTATATCGACCCCGCCGGTCCGGCGGACGCGACAAACGTGGCGGCCGAGCTGGCTGCCGACCTCATGGCCCTGCATCCGGAGGCGGCTGCGCTACCGGCGGTTCTCCTCGCGGGGGCCGATGCACGGTCCCTGCATCTGGCGCTGCGTCACGCCGCCCTCGGGGCCCTGCTCGCGGAGCTGCCTGGGGCAGCGGAGCCAGCCGGCCCGGGAGGGGCGCCATGATCGGAAAGCGCGCTTCATTCCGCCCGGCCGGGATCTTCGCGCTCTTGCTCGCCGGCCTGGCCGTTTCCTGCCCCGATCGCCCGGCCTCCGGCCAAACGGACCCTACCGTTCCCGCGGGTTTCACGCCATCAATCCCTGCCCCCACGGAGCGCTCTGCCTGGTTCGACGGCGAGGCGTATCCAGGCAGGTTCGAGGCAATGGCCGATACGGGTTTCGCCATAGTCGCGGCATCCGAGCGAGAAGCCTTCTGGCATGGCTCCGGGTTCGCCTGGCGAGCCGCCACGGATGGCCTCTCCGTGACCCGGGAGTCCGCGACCGCCCTGCCCGGGGACGGGCCGGCGTTCACCGGGGACACGCTCCTGCAGCCCGGTTCCGACGGCAGCGTGACCGCCGGCAGGCCTGCCGACGGAGTGACGCTCTGGCGGGCGGAGGGCAGGGCCGGCAGGCTCGGGGCGGCCGGCGGTCTGGCCTTCTGGGTGGATGTGGATGGCCGGTTCAGGGTACGCAGCGCGGCGGACGGGAGCGCGCCTGCGGAGGCTGACCTGACCGG
>JAKLIU010000253.1 GCA_022709445.1 Spirochaetota bacterium
AAGTGAGTTGCTGCTACCCCCCGGCAGCCTGGTGCGCGTGCCGTTTGGCAAACGTGAAACGCTGGGGGTGGTGTGGGACACGCCAACCGACGCAGATGCCCCGGCGATGGACCCCGGAAAACTGCGAGCGGTGGCCGGCGCGCTGGAGGCCGGGGCGGCGTTCGGACCGTTACGCCTGCGCATCGACCTGTCGCCCTCATGGTCCGCCGGCACCGGTTCCCTGGGCCTGGGCTACACCCTCGCCATTCCCGGGCCCGGCGCGGCCACCCGCCTGGCCGACGAGTTCTCCCGGGACGCGGCTTTGGGCCGCTACGCGCGCAGCCTGGAAGCCGCCCTGTCCCTGCTCGACGGGCGCCTCGCCGCCGGCGCCGCCGCTTCGTCCGCGGAGAGCGCCGGGTCGTTCAGCCAGTCGTGGCGGGCGTTCGTCGCATGGACGGGCGTGGCCTCCATGGAGGCCGCCCTGTCGTCGCGCGTGCCATCCTCAGTGCTCGGCTCCGCGTCCGCGGCGGACGCCTGGCTGGATTCCTGGTCATACCTGGTGCCTGCCAATGATGACGAGGCGTCCGCGCGCGCCATCCGCTACGGCGCGACCATCGGTCCCGGTCTCCTGACCGCCTCCGTCTCGCGCAGCTACAGCGCCGGCGGTCCATCCCTGTCCAGGCTGGGCGCGAGGCTGGCCTGGCCGTTCAGGCTGGGCACGGTGACCCTGGAGCCCAGCTACGAGCGCACGGGAACAGAGAGCCGCGAATCGCCTCCGTCGGATTTCGCGGCCGACCACGCGGAGCTCGGCGACAGCCTGGCGCGCATGCTGCCCTACTGGTCGGCCCTTCCCGTCCTCGAGTTCTTCGGGGGCTCGCGGGCAGCGGGCTTCGTCGCCGGCATGGACCACCCGGCGGCGGCCGGTTACAAGGCGGTCGCCGCCCTGGCCGCGAGCAGGCCGATGGGCTACGGTCTGTGGGACCTGGTCGTGCCGGGCACCCTGACCCTGTCCTACGCGCGCGCCATCGCATCCACCGGCGACGTGGCCACGGATACCGGGACCTTCTCCCTCAAGCTGGGAGGGGCGGCCGCCAACCTGTTCGGTCAGGGCGGGGCCAGGCCCCTGTCCGCCATCATCGACTTCGACGAGTACTCCTCGTCCGCGGAACTCAGGCTCTCCTCCCTCGGCATGGCGGAACCGGTCCTGTGGTCGCTCTACCTGCGCAACGCCGCGTCCTTCGACCTGAGCGACGCGAGCGCCTTCTCGCTCAGCAACGGCTTCGCCTTCGACAGGACGCGGACGGGGGATTCGTGGTCCGACACCCTGGGCCTGGGCTTCGGCACGAGGCCGGTGCGCAGCTGGTTCGGGGACCTCGTCGCGCTGGTCCTGAAGCCCAAGGCAGCCGCAACCGCCGGTACCGGGGATGTACCGCAGGATGGCCGGGAAAAGCCCGTGTCGGCCTGGCTCGAATCCGCCCTGGCCACGCCCCCGACGCTCAGGACCTCCTGGAAACTGGACGCGTCCTTCGACGACGGCGCGGCGGGCTACCCGAGCCTCGGGATCAAGCTCGGGTACGAGACGCGCTGCATCGTCGCCGGGTCCATGTCCTTCGGCTTCCGCGCCGCGCTGGGCTCGACGCTGCGCCTGCCCGATACCGGCGCGATCACGGGGCTTTCCTGGGAGATCGGCCTCGACGGCAAGGTGTCGTTCTGACCGCGCACGGCCGCGGCCAAGCTTGACACCATATTTTTCCATCCTTATAGTGGGCCCACCATGAAACGACGACTCGTTACCAGCGCACTCCCGTACGTGAACAACGTGCCCCACCTGGGCAACCTCATACAGGTGCTTTCCGCCGACGTCTTCGCGCGCGCCAGCCGCCTGCGCGGCTTCGAGACGCTCTACGTCTGCGGCACCGACGAGTACGGCACCGCCACCGAGACCAAGGCCCTGGAGGAAGGCGTCAGCCCCGCCGAGCTCTGCTCCCGCTTCCACGAGATCCACGCGTCCATCTACCGCTGGTTCGGCATAGCCTTCGACAAGTTCGGCAGGACCAGCACCCCGCGCCAGACCGAGATCGTGCAGTCCCTCTTCAAGGACCTGGACGCGGCCGGGCTGATCACGGAAGAGACCATAGAGCAGCTGTTCTGCGAATCCTGCGACCGCTTCCTGGCCGACCGCTACGTGCGCGGCACCTGTCCCCACTGCGGCTATGCCGACGCGCGCGGCGACCAGTGCGAGTCCTGCGGCAAGCTCCTGGACCCCACCGAGCTCAAGGAACCCAAGTGCTCCACCTGCCAGGCCACGCCCAAGCCGCGCTCGACCAGGCACCTGTACATCGACCTGCCGGCCTTGAGGCCGCGCCTGGAAGCCTGGATGAAGGAAGCCAGCGTCAAGGGTTTCTGGGCCAACAACGCCATCCAGATGACCCAGGCCTGGATACGCGACGGGCTCAAGCCAAGGGCCATCACCCGCGACCTCAAGTGGGGCATCCCCGTGCCCAAGCCCGGCTTCGAGAACAAGGTCTTCTACGTCTGGTTCGACGCGCCCATCGGTTATATTTCCATAGCGGCGACGGCCGCGGACGAGGGCGGCTTCGACTGGAAGTCCTGGTGGAACGACCCGGAGAACGTCGAGCTGTTCCAGTTCATCGGCAAGGACAACATCCCCTTCCACACGGTCATCTTCCCCTCGACCCTCCTGGGCTCGGGCCGGAAGTGGACCATGCTCCACCACATGTCCAGCACAGAATACCTCAACTACGAGTCGGGCAAGTTCTCCAAGAGCAAAGGCATCGGCGTGTTCGGCACGGACGTCATGGAGACCGGCATCCCGGCCGACGTGTGGCGCTTCTACATTTTCTACAACCGCCCGGAGAAGAGCGACTTCACCTTCACCTGGGGAGACTTCCTGGAGAAGGTGAACGGCGAGCTGATCGGCAACCTGGGCAACCTGGCCAACCGCACCCTGGCCTTCGTGCAGCGCTTCTACGACGGAAAGATTCCCGCGGGCGTCCCCGACCAGGCGTTCTGGGCGGAGGTGAAAGCGCTCGAGGCCGACATCGCCCAGAGGCTGGACCGGGCCGAGCTGCGCGAGGCCTTCCGCGCCGCCTTCCAGATCGCGGACCTGGCCAACAAGCGCTTCCAGGCGACCGAGCCCTGGAAGGTTCGCGCGAGCGAGCCTGAGAAGGCGGCGAGCCTCCTGTCGGACCTCTGCCACGTGCTCCGCGACCTGGCCATCGTCATGCACCCGTACATGCCCGCTGCCATGGACCGGCTTGCCGGCTTCCTCGGCCAGACGGTGGGGAAGGGCGGACTGTCCTGGGACGATGTCGGCACGCTCGGCACCCTGTCCGAAGTCCGCTCGGCCGAGGTGCTGTTCCAGAAGCTCGACCCGGAC
>JAKLIU010000254.1 GCA_022709445.1 Spirochaetota bacterium
ACACCCAGAACCGCCTGGGCGACCTGGTGTACCACCTGCTGTCCATTTCCTTCATAGCGATGGCCCTTCGTTCCAAGCCCCCCAAGGTCCATGGCGAGGCCAGGCACTCGGTGTGGGCCATGTCCACGGTCACCCTGTCCCAGTACGCCGTCCAGATCACCCTGGGACTCCTCCTGACCTGGGTCATGTTTTCCACCTTCGCCCCGGGGCTCAATCCCGCCTTCGGGCTGACCCTGCCCCTGGGCTTCGCCCTCGGGCCGGGACAGGCCTACGCCATAGGCAAGGGCTGGGAATCCATGGGCTTCGAGGGAGCGGGTTCGGTCGGGCTGACCATGGCCGCCCTGGGCTACCTCTGGGCCTGCCTGGTGGGCGTCGCCCTGGTCAACTACGGGGTGCGCAAGGGCTACCTGCCCAAGCACGCCACCGAAGCCATGCAGGACAAGGGCATGCTGACGGGCCTGGTCCCCAAGGGAGCCGAGAAGCCCGTGGGCATGAGGAACACCACCGACCTGGAGGCCATCGACCCCATGAGCCTGCACGCGGCGGCGGTGGCCAGCACCTACATCCTGTCCTACGCCCTGCTCCTGGGTCTCTCCTGGCTGCTCGGCCTGGCAGGCAAGGCCGGGGCCGACCTGGCGCGCAACCTCTGGGGCATCAATTTCATCTTCTCCGCGGTGGTGGCCATGGCGGTGCGCGGCTTCATGGACAAGCTCAGGCTGGGCCACGTGATGGACGACGACTCCCTGTCCCGAGTCTCCGGTTTCGCCGTGGACTACATGGTGGCCGGCTCCCTGGCCGCCATCTCACTGGTGTTCGTGGGCAAGTACTGGCTGCCCCTCCTGGCCCTGTCCACGGTCGGCGGCATCGTCGTCACCCTGACCGTGCCCTTCTGGGCATCCCGCATCTTCCGCGACCACCGCTACGAGCGCATGATCATGCTCTACGGCCTGTCCACGGGAACCCTGTCCACGGGACTGGCCCTCCTGCGCATCCTGGATCCCGAGTTCAAGACCAAGGTGTCCAGCGACTATATGCTGTCGGCGGGGCTCACCTTCCTGCTGGCCATACCCTTCGTGCTGGCCATCAACCTGCCGGCGCAGGCGGGCATGACCGGGGAGCTGGGGCCCTTCTGGACCATGGTGCTCATAGGCGTCTGCTATCTGGCCTACTGCGTCGCGGCCTTCGCCCTGATCGCCAGGAAGCGGGCTTTCGCGAGCCCTCTCAGGATCTGGCTGGAGGAGTAGCCGCAGGGCGTCGCGGGACGGCGGCCGGAGGGGAGTCCTCCCCCGGCCGTCAGGACGCCCGCGCCGGTCGCTTCATGGCCTGGACGGCCATGAGCCACTTGAGCGCCGACTGTCTGCGCAGCGGGAACCGGAACTGGTAGAGGTTCCTGCCCAGGTAGAACTCGAAGAGCTGCTGCTTGAGGACGCCTTCCCCCTCGATGTCCGCCAGGGAGAAGGCCAGGCGCTCGCCGGACACCGTGGCCAGTTCCAGGCGGTCCGCGTGCAGCTCCAGGGTGCCGGTGCGCAGCTTGCGCAGGGGGGTCATCTTGCGCCCCCGCATCAGCATGACCCCGGGATCCGACATGAGGGGCCTCGCCGCTACTGTGGCCGTCGTGGCGGCGGACGCCAACGCGGCGAGCTTGGCGGGGAAGGCCCGCGCCTGCCAGAGGCTCCACTCCCGGATGGTCGCGAAGCGGGGCGAGCCGGACGCGGTCGGGACGAAGCGGTAAGCCGGGTTCAGGCGCACCGAGTTGCCGCAGGCGTGGCAGCCCAGGCGGTTGCCGGCGCTGGCCATCGCGCCCACGGAGGAACACTCCGGGCACATGAACAGGGCAAGCTCCAGGTGCCTGGCCCTGCGCGCGCTGCGGTAGACGAAGCGCCTGGTCCCCAGCCACGCGGCCTCGTCATGCTCCAGGGCCGCGCCCAGCCGCGCCTGGATTTCCTCAGCCGTCGAGGCCTTGGCCTCCGCCCCGTCCATGAGCAGCCTGAACTCTATCTCCGCCGGACCGCGGCGATGGTTCCAGCTCCAGCGCGGACCGCTCGAGTACACGCCCTTGAGCACCGCCGTGACCACCGGGACCCTGAGCAGCTTGAGCAGCTTGGCCGTGCTGGGGATGAGGGGCAGGGTGCAGCCGTCCCAGCAGGCCTGTCCCTCCGCGAAGATGCCCACCACGCCCCCGCGCTTGCGTATCACCTCCACGATCCAGTTGACCGTCTCCAGGTCCGGTATCACCTTGGATTTGGGGATGGATCCCACCAGCCGCAGCAGGAACTTCATGATGCCGGAGCGCATGTTGCCGTCGCTGGTCACCCAGTAGACCGGAGACGGGACCAGGGATCCGACCATGAACGGATCCAGCACGCTCACGTGGTTGGGTATGACCACGTACGGGGGCTTCAGCCGGTCGAAGAGTTCCGTGCCCACCGGCGTGATGCGGTACGCCGCCCTGAGCCAGGCGCCGTAGAACCAGCGGAGCAGTCGGTTGAACCAGAGCGGGTTGCGGGGCCGGTAGCGGGTGCGGACGTCCATTCGTGCCTCCGCCCCAATTCTAGGCGGAGGCGTGCCGGAAAGTAAACTCACCCGGGGCGGATTACAGGTACGAGACGGCGAACTCCATGGTTGCCGACTTGCCCAGCATGGCGTTGACCCCGCAGTAGCGCTCGCGCGACAGGTCGATGGCCTTGCGCACGTTCTCGTCTTTCAGGCCGTCGGAGGCCTTGAACTCGTACACGATGCGGATGGTCCGGTAGGTCTTGGGGTGCTCCTCCCCCAGGTCGCCCTCCACGCGCATGTTGAACCAGGTCACGGGTTCGCGCATCTTCTTCAGTATGGAAACCACGTCCATCCCGGAGCAGCCGGCGAGCGCCACCAGGAGGAGCGGCTTGGGCCGGGGGCCCGTATCCTTGCCGCCGAACGCCTCTTCGGCGTCCAGGGTGATTTCATGCCCGTTGACGCGGGCCGAGAAGGCCATGTCGCCCTTCCAGGCGCAGCTGATTTCGTGCATTCCGGTTTCCTCCACGCCACAAGGTAACGGAATCGCGGGCGATCGGCCACCCGAGCTTCAACCCTTCCTGAGGGCTATGACCGCCGTGAACCGTCCGGCCCCGTCGTAGACGATGGATTCCACCCATGCCTGGCCCCTGGCCCACGGCGCCTTGGCGACGCCCAGCCTGAGCGCGTACCAGGCCGGCCTGTCGGCGGCGTCCCCGCCCTTGCGCACCAGCTCCGACAGGCTGAAGGCCACGGCGACGCGCCTGTCCGCCCTGGGCAGGGTGGGCGGGGCCGGCAGGAGGACGCGGTATCCGTAGAGGATGCGCAGCTCCGAGCGCTCCAGCTCGACGCGTT
>JAKLIU010000255.1 GCA_022709445.1 Spirochaetota bacterium
GAGCCGCAGCTCCGACGAGTATTCAGTCTACATGGTGCTCCGCCTGCCCTCGGCGGCCCTGGAGCCCCTGATGGATGGCCTCGCCGGTTCGGGCAAGCTCCTGTCCCGCTCCGTCTCCGCGGAGGACGTGACCGACGCCTACTTCGACCTGGAGGGCCGGCTCCGCAACAAGCGCATCCTTGAAGAGCGCTACCGGGCCTACCTCCGCGAGGCCGTGACCGTCTCCGACATGCTGGACGTGGAAGCCCGCCTGTCGGAGACCACCAACGAGATCGAATGGCTGGAAGGCAGCTTCCGGGAGCTGGGCAAGCGCATAGACCTGGCCACCCTGTCGCTGGAGCTGCGGCCGGTGTATGCCGCCGACCTGGACCGGACCAGCCTGGGCCAGGCCCTGGGACGGTTCTTCTCCGGGGCGGGCGGGGTCTTCCGCGGCGCGGCGGTGTTCCTGGTCGGCGCGGTCGTGTACGGCGTGCCCGCCATCCTGGCCCTCGCCCTGCTCTGGTGGCTGGCCCTGGGCAAGGTGGGGCTCCTGCGCAGGCTTTTCGAACTGGTGAGGGCTCCCCGGAAGTGACCGGGCCGACGGTGCGCGCCGTCATCTTCGACCTGGACGGCACCATCCTGGATTCCGAGCCGGCCTACTGGGAGAGCGACCGTGCCTTCCTGGCCGGCTGGGGCATGGAGTACGACGCCGCGACGAACGAGGCGATGGCTGGCCGCGGGGCGCGCGCCTTCATGGAGATCATGGAGGAGCTGTTCCCCGGCAAGGCCTTCCACCGCCTGCCCATGGAGGAGCGCATACGGCTCAAGGACGAGGCCTACCTGGCCCACGCGCGGACGCGCGTCCGGGCCTTCCCCTCGGTGGAGGCCTTCATAGCCTGGCTGCACGGGCGCGGCGTGCCCATGGCCGTGGCCTCGGGCTCCTCGCGGGAGGTGATCGACGCCACCCTGGACGGGGCTGGCCTCCTGTGGCGCTTTCCCGTGCGCGTGTCGGCCCAGGACGTCGCCCGCGGCAAGCCGGAGCCCGACGTGTTCCTGGAGGCCGCCCGGCGCCTGGGCGTCGATTCCTCACGCTGCCTGGTCCTGGAGGATTCGCTCAACGGCGCGCGCGCCGCAAAGGCGGCCGGCATGGCGGTGGTCGCCCTGCCGCCCCCGGCGCGGCCGACGGCTCCGCGTACCCGACCGCGGACCTGGTCGTTCCCGGGGGGCCGGAAGCCTTCGACATGGCGATGGTGCTGGAGCTCTGGGATATCGGGACGGCCGCCTCCGATAAATGAAACAGGCCCGATCCTCGCGGACCGGGCCTGCCGTATCGTTCCGGGATCGGCCGCGGGCATGAGCCGGCGGCCGAGACGCTAGACGCGGACTCCCGATACGCCGATGAGGGCGTCATTGGTCTGGCGGAAGCGGGTCACCACGATGGGCAGGATGTCGATGGCCACCTCGGGGTGGGCCTTCATGAAGGAGGTGAACTCCCAGGAGGCCAGCACCAGGCAGGTGGTCGGCTCGGTGGCGGTCACGGTGGCGGTGCGCTTGGCGCCGTCCAGCACGGCCATCTCGCCCATGATGTCCCCCGGGCCGTTGGCGGCCAGCTCGACCTGCCTGCCGGACGGGTCGGCCTTCTCGATCTTCACCTTGCCGCTCAGGATGATGTAGAGGCCGATTCCGTCCTCTCCCTGCTTCATCAGGGTCTCGCCGGCCTTGAAGCTGCGCTCCGTGCTGATCTGCGCCATGCCCTTGATATATTTGGGGTCGAGGTTCGCGAACAGGCTGACCTTCGCGAGGGCTTGTTCCTTGTCCATGGTGGCTCCTTTCGGGGGCGGGCGGATGCCTGCATCGCGCCGTCTGAGTGAAGATACGGCACAAACGGCGGCACGTCAACCGACAGGGTCGCGGCGCGAGGCCGCGCCAGGGGACGCTCAGGCGCGCGGCGCTTTTCCCCGGCGCGCCGGCTTCACCGCGCGGGGAGCGGCCGGCGCGCTGAGCGCTTCCCCGGAGTGGAGGTTCACGGCGGGGTAGGCCGGCTCGATACCCGCGGCCGCCAGCCGGGACTGGAGCTCCGCGTACAGGCCGTTGGTGCCCGCGACCCAGTCGTCCTGGGCCAGCCACGCGCCCAGGAACAGCTCGATGCCCCGGTCGCCGAAACGCTGCACCATGAAGAAGGGCTCCGGATTCCTGAGCACCCAGCGGTTGTCCGTCATTGCCCCGATCGCCGCGACGCGGGCCTTCTCGATGTCGGTCCCGAAGGGCACGACCAGGTCGATGTTCAGCCGCCTGGCCGGGAATCGCGTCATGTTGGCCACGTTGGTCTTGATGAGGGTCTCGTTGGGTATGCGGACCAGCTGGTTGTCGAAGGTGCGCAGCTTGACCGACAGGGCGTCGATGGAGTGCACCACGCCGGACTTGCCGTCCACGTTGATCACATCCCCCACCGCGAAGGTCTTTTCCGACATCAGGAAGAAGCCGCTGATGAAATTGGACACGGAGGTCTGGGCCGCGAAGCCCAGGGCGATGCCCGCTATGCCGGCCGCGCCGAGCAGGGCCGACAGGTCCACGGCCGCCGCCTCGAAGGCGTTGATCAGGATCAGGGCCAGGCCCAGGTACTGGACCAGCCTGACCACCAGGGCGCCGCTCCTGGAGTCCATGCGCCGGCGCGTCAGCCGTTTGAGGATCGACACCACCAGGCCCAGGAGGACCAGGCCGACCACGATCGTGAGCCCGACCCTGGCTGCCTTGAGCGCGGTGTCCAGGGTGAACAGCCTGCTCCAGATGCCGCCCTCGGGCAGGAGCCCGGAGAGCCAGCCCGGTCCCGCCGCCGCGGGTGCGGATGCCGCCGCCGATTCCGCCGCCTGGGCGGCGGCCAGGGTGTCCTGCATGCTCATATCCTCGTCATGGCCTTGAACAGCTCGAAGGAGCGTTCTATGAAGCGTTCCTCGCCGGAGACCCGCGGCTTGGCCACCAGCGTCGCGCCCGGCGGCAGGGAGCCGCGCCCGTCCATGCTCATACGCACGCCCGAGGCGCTGAAGTTGAAGTGCAGGGCCTCGGAGACGAGCCGGGTGCCGATCGAGAAAATGGACAGCTGTTCCCCGTAGATGCAGAGGTCCGTCACCTGCACCGGTTCCTGCGACGAGTTCCTGAGGCTCACCGGGTGGGCGATGAGGGCCGGGTCCGCGTGGAGGGTTTCCATCACCGACTCCCGGGAGGACAGGAAGTCCGCCTCGTCGTAGCGGCACACCACGCCGGCCTGGGGTATCCCGTACAGGGTCTTGAACGGGAGGCGCAGCGGGAAGGACCCCAGCTCGGATCCGTTGACCGACACGCGGGCCTCCAGCTTGGAGAAGATCCA
>JAKLIU010000256.1 GCA_022709445.1 Spirochaetota bacterium
ACGCAGGCCAGGAGCGTGCCGTCCGGGCTGAAGGCCAGGCTGGACTGGCTTGTCCTGCCCCGGGCGCAGGCGGGGAGTTCCAGCGTGGCGACGAACCGGACCGACCCGGAATTCTCGATGAGGATGCGTTCCATCCGGGCCTCCCCTGCGGAACAGGCGAGCATGCAGGCCAGCGCGCCGGGCAGCAGGACGCGGCGGCATGACCGGGCGAAGACCGGATGGCGGCGAATTCCTCCGTCCCCGCGGCCCGCGTCAGTCAAAGCGTATGGCCTCGGTCTCCAGGAGCTGTACGCGCCTGTCCGCCGCCCACCGGGCGTTCATCCCGGTGACCGGTTCCGCGGATCCGGCCCTGACCGGTATCGAATGCGCGTCACGCGCGACGACCGTGAGCCAGCCGTCGAAGTACGAGGCCTCCACGGTGGCCTTCACGCACTCGTTGCTGGACACGCCGCAAAAGACGAGCCTGCCGACGCCGCGTTCCTTGAGCGCGTCCCCGAGCCCCGTGCCAGAAAACGCGCTGGTGCCCGTCTTGACCAGCCTGATGTGGCCGGGTGCCGGAGAGAACTCCGGAGCAAGCTCGAACCTGTCCTCGCCGGGGCGGGAGTCGTCGTCGTTCGAATACACCCACACCACGGGACTGCCCGCCGCGTCCGCCTCCCGGACCAGGGCCTGGATGGCGGCGACGACCCGGTCCTGGTCGAAGATGGGCATGTTGGCTTTCTGCATGTCCATGACGATGAGGGCGGTCGCCTTTCCCTCGGCCCAGCGCGTCGGCTCCCAGGCCGCCGCGGCGGCGAGCTCGCGATCGCTGAGCGGGCCGCGGGCGGGAGCGCAGGCGACAGCGAGGAGAAACGCGAGTGCAAGGAGCAATGCCGCACATGGCGCAGCCTTGGGGCACATCTCATCTTCCAAACGCGCTGGATGGTCCTTCATGTTCAAATCCTTGCAGTGGAGCCGCATTGAAGCATTCCCGTGCCGCCAGAAAACTTGACACACCAAGTGTCCGCCACTCCGGTGGAAAGTCAAGCCGGCCAGCCTCTCCAGCCCTATTCCATCGCCGCCGGTTCGGTGAACCAGGATGCCGGAGCCCAGCCCTCGACCCAGCTGTCCTCGTGCCGCACATTCACCCAGAAGGTCTCGGTTCCGAGGATGAGCGCAGGTCGCGCGAGGCTGGCAAGGAGCAGGTACCGGCCTTCCGGAGCGGGTACGGGCCGGCTTCCCGCATCGGGCTCTGCGCGCAGGACGCGGCCGCTCCCGGCCGCGCCGAGGAAGAGGCTCGGGGCCGAGTACGGCTCGATGATCTCCGGCACGCCGCGTTCGACAAGGAAGCGAGACATGGGATCGGAGCCGCAGACGGAAAGCGCGTCTTCCCAGTAGCCGCCCACGTACCGCAAGAGCGCCGGATCGGCGCCGAGGCCAAGGACGAATCCGGCCAGCTCCACGTCTCCCGAGGCCGCGGCCGCGAAGAGCGGCGGATCGT
Source organism: Spirochaetota bacterium (assembly GCA_022709445.1). Classification (GTDB taxonomy): domain Bacteria; phylum Spirochaetota; class Spirochaetia; order Treponematales; family UBA12059; genus JAKLIU01. The sequence continues at coordinate 1,481 of JAKLIU010000256.1, forward strand.
CCTGATCGACGAGCGTGCCGGGCAGGGCCTTCGCGATCGCGGCCGCGCATTCGCGCTCGCCCAGGGAAAGCGCGTACGTGAGCGGGTTTCCGCCGCGGATGTAGGGTCGTCCATCCGCGTCCCCCGAAAGATCGTCGCCGAAGGGATCACCCCGCTCTGAGGCCAGCAGGATGGAGAACCGTTCGGCGAGCGATGCGTTGCCGGCGCTGATCGCCCCGAACCAGAGAGGCCTGGCCGGCGGCACCGATGAAGACGCGTCGACATAGGCGCTGGCCAGGTCGAACGCACGGTCAGCGTCGCCCGCCCGGACCGCCGCGGTGAACGCGGCCGCGCCGAAACGCTCGCGGATTTTCGCGCCGGACAGCTCGTGCACGACGATGCGCCCCATCGATGGGGCGGAGGCGAAGGCTCCCGGTCCCAGGGAGAAGGTCCCGACCCCGCCCTCCGCGGTCCGCGATCCTTCCGCCGCCAGCCTCGGCTCGAAGGGCGAGGAAAGGTCGAAGACGAATACCGAGCCGCTCTCCGACGGGAAAACCGCCGCCAGCGCGCCGCCGGGCAGGGCCAGGGCGGGGCCGTCCCAGTTCGACAGGATGGCCGAACGCGGCCATGCCAGCGATGAACGGGAGAACCTCCGGGTCTCGCCCGTCGCCAGGTCGACCCCCAGCCAGGTTCCGCCCGCCGCGCCGGATCCCCGGATGAGCGCGAGACCGGGCAGGCACCTGAGCGACTGCGGATCGAACGCCGCCAGCCCGCCCGACCCCGTCATGGCCGCCGCGACCCGAAGCGCTCCGTCGAGCGCCGTGGCCGGGTTGCCGCCCGTCGCCGACAGGATGATCCTGAACCACTCGAGGACCCAGCTCCTCATCGTCTCATCCCCCGGCAGGGACTCGGGCTTGACCGTGAGCGCGAAACACGGGCCGCGGGCGTCGGACAGGTCGAGGACGGCATAGCGTTCCCGCGCGACGCTAGGGGCGGTCACCCCGCTGTAATGAAAGATGATCCCTTCCCGGTAGGCGTACCAGAGCCGGTAGCCTGACGGGGGATTGCCATGGTGCCGGCATGCGCCAGTTCCAGGCCAGGCTCGATGCGGAACGTCCTGAGGACGAGCCCTCCGGTTTCGCGGTCCGTGTCCGGGAACGACAGGCGGTCGCCGGTTATCCTGTATCTGTCGCCCAGGTGCATGCGCAGCGCGGTCTGGTACTCGGAGTCGCCCTTGAAATACCGCCATGCGAGTTCGAGGCGCTCGGCGGGTATGTCGGCGTAGCGGGGCGACGGTTCCGCGAATGGATCGAAGAGGCGCAGCGCCGGGATCCCCTCGCCGGAGGCGGGCGCGAGCTGAACGGCGTAACGGGGAACGGGACTGCGCGGAATCGCCGGGGCCGTTCGCGGAACGGGTCCGGCACCGTGAGGCGGCGCGAGCACGGCGGGAACCGGCATGCCGGAGGCTCGGGCGTGGTCGGCCGCGGTGAGCCCTTCCAGGTCGCGCGCGTCGACCCGGGCGCCGGCGGCCACCATGACTCCAAGGGCGGCCTCGCCCAGGCCGGCGGCGGCGGCCTTCATGAGGGCCGTCCGGCCCGCCCGGTCCCGGAAATCCAGGTCCAGCCCCGAGGCGGCCAGGGCTTCGATGATGGACAGCGGCGCGCCGCCCAGGACGGCGAGCGACAGGGGATCCTGCCCGTCCGCGTCTTCGGGAGTCGACGCGATGCCCTCGCGGGCGAAAGCGGACAGTTCCTCCCAGCGCCCTTCGCGCGCCGCGTCCAGGATCAGCGTTTCCCGGGGGGAGAGGTACGAGAGCAGAGCGCGCAGCCGCATGGTTTCCGGATTTGACCATGGACCGCCGCCGCGGCGTGTGAACCGGGCG
>JAKLIU010000257.1 GCA_022709445.1 Spirochaetota bacterium
GCCACCCTCGTTCTTGCCTTCTCTGTGGCTCTGTGGTCTGGTTTTTTTGCCTTCGCCGCCCGCTCCTCTTCTCCGTGACCTCCGTGTCTCCGTGACAAAATTCCCTGAGCTGTGCAGCGGTTTCGAGCGATGACGTTTTCCGGGGTTGCGCTTGTGCGGGGACCGGCATCTTTGCTATCCTGAACGGCAAAAGGGAGGCTTTATGGACAGGGGGCTCAACGTTTGTTCGGAGACCGGGCGTCTCCGCAGGGTGATCGTGCACACACCCGGGCCTGAAGTGGAGGCCATGAGCCCCAGCAGCGCCGAAGAGGATCTCTACAACGACATCATCCCCATGGAGATCGTCAAGACGGAACATGCCGAGCTCAAGGGCTTCCTGTCGACGGTCGCCAAGGTCCACGAGCTCCTGGAGATACTGGAGGAATCGCTGGCCGAACCGGATGCCCGCGCGGAGCTCGCGGCCCTGCTGTGCACCCACTACCGGGCCGAGACCCGCCGCGAGGAGCTGGCGGCCATGGGAGCCGGGGAACTGGCCCGCGCGGCGGTAAGGGGCCTGCCGGCCCGCCATTCGCGCCTGGAAGACTTCCTGCGCGGCAAGTCCTACGACATCCTGCCCCTGCCCAACATGTACTTCATGCGGGACGCGGCGGCCGTCTACCGCGACCGGTCCATCGCATCCGCCATGCGCTTTCCCGTGCGCCGCCCGGAAGCCCTCATCCACCGGTTCATCTTCGAGCGCCACCCGGACTTCCGCGGCGCCGGCCGGCTCTTCGACGGGCCCGCCCTGGTCCGCGAAGGCCTGTCCGTGGAGGGCGGCGACGTGCAGGTTTTGGCCAGGAACGTGCTCGCCATCGGCATCTCTGAGCGGACCAGCGCGGACGCGGTCGACGCGATGGCCAGGGCCGTCACCGTCGCCTGGAACGAACCGGTGACCGTCTTCGCGGTGGAGCTGCCGGTCGCTCGGGCAACCATCCACCTGGACATGACCTTCACCATGATAGACCGGGACGCCTGTTTGGTCTTCGAGCCCATCATCCTGGGCCCCCGGCGCAGCAGGGTTGCCAGGATCGACGCCGCGCCGGGCAAGGAAGCATCGATACGAGAGGTTCCGTCGCTCCTGCACGGCCTCAAGGAAGTCGGCGTCGACCTCAAGCCGGTGCTCACCGGCGGCGACGACCGCATCAGCCAGGAACGCGAGCAGTGGCTGTCCGGAGCCAACTCCTTCTCCTTCGCCCCCGGCAAGATCATCACCTACTCCTGCAACCTCCGCACCGTGGACGCGCTCGACAGGGCGGGCTTCGCCGTCCGCAGCGCCAGGGAACTCATCGCCGGCAAGGAGGATCCCATGTCCTTCAAGCGCCTGGTGGTGGGTTTCTCCGGCATCGAGCTGGCCCGCGGAGGCGGCGGGGCACGCTGCATGACCTGCCCGGTGCTCCGCGACGAATGAGGCCATGACGGCCCTCCCCGGCCCCGGGGCGCTGCGCGCGGCCTTGCCCCTGCCTCCCGCCGCCGCCGAGCTGGCCGGTCGGGGCAGGCGGGACGCGCTCGCCGTGCTGTCGGGGGCCGATCCCCGCCTCCTGGTGGTCGTGGGCCCCTGCTCCGTCCACGACCCGGACGGAGCGAGGGAGTACGCCCGGGAGCTCAAGCCGGTCGCCGACGGGCTTTCGGGCGAACTCCTGGTGGTCCTGCGCTGCTACGTGGAGAAGTCCCGCACCGGCGGCGGCTGGCGGGGATTGGCCCGCGACCCGGCCATGGACAATTCGCTCGGCACCGGGACCGGCCTGGACCTGGCCCGCTCCGCCTTCCTGGCCATGCTTGCCGAGGGCCTGCCGGTGGGCACCGAACTGGTCAGCCCCTTCCTCTGGCCCTATTGGGCGGACGCGCTCTCCTGGGCCTCGGTAGGCGCGCGTGGCGTGGAATCCCAGGCGCTGCGCGAGGCCGCCCAGGCCCTGGACTGTGCATGCGGGTTCAAGAACGGCCGGGACGGCCGCATCGACACGGCCCTCAATGCCGTGGAGGCCGCCTCGGGACCGGGCACCACGCTGGTGATCGGGGAAGACGGGACCCTCTCGGAGCGCCGGGTGGCAGCCAACCCCTTTCCGCACCTGATACTCCGCGGCGGAGATCGCGGCCCCAACTGGAGGAAGGCACCCGCCGCGGCGGCGCGCCTTTCGGCCCTGGGCCTGCCGCCGGCCATCATGGTGGACGCAAGCCACGGCAACTCGGGCAGGGATCCCCTCAGGCAGGGACGGGTCGCCATGGCCGCCCTCGAGCTCCGCGCGCGGGGCGTCCCGGTGCGCGGCATCATGCTGGAATCCTACCTGGAGGACGGCTGCCAGGCCCTGGAACCGGGGCGCAGGCCATCGGCCAGGCTGTCGGTGACGGATCCCTGCCTGGGCCTTGAAAAAACCCGGCGGCTCCTGGAGTCCCTGGCCCTCGGGGCACGAAAAAGCCGCCCCGTGTAGGGCGGCTTGTTTCAGGCGAACGCCGGGAGCGATCAGCCCTGGATGATGGCCTCGGTGGGGCACACCGAAGCGCAGGAACCGCAGTCGGTGCACTTGTCCGGATCGATCCAGCGCGCGCCGTTCTTCTCGCTGATGGCCTGGACGGGGCACTCAGCATCGCAGGCGCCGCAATTGACGCAAGCGTCGGTTACCTTGTATGCCATGGTACGGTCTCCTTGATGGATAAGTTGTGGCCCCATGGTATCACAGGCTCCCCGTCGATGCAAGCCGACCGCGCCGCCCCGCCCCCTCCCCGGCTCATTCCACCCGGAACAGGCGCGAGCCGTGACGCTCCATCCGTCCGAGCCGAACGGCTCCGCCGACTATCGGCACCAGTTCCCCGGTCCTGAGGTCCCGCAGCGCCTTCGCGCCGGGCACCCGCTCGAGGAGCGCTCCCAGGCCGTAGCCGCGGTCCTTGCGGGCGGAGCCCCAGTTGAACAGGGCCAGGTAGCCGGCGTCGTTCCAGAACTGCTCGGGCATCTCGCGCTCCATCGCGTCCAGGGCCACGGCCGATCCGCGGTAGCAGGCGGCGGACACCTCCAGGAGGCGCTTCATGTCCTCCAGGTCCGCGGGCGACAGGAGCGAAATGTCGTCGCTGACCACCACCAGGCCCCCGGACACCGCGATCGCATCCATCTGGGAGCGCCGTTCGGCCGCGTCCAGGCGCGTGCCCGTGGCCCTGGCCAGCACGCAGTCCGGGTCGTTCACCCACAGGCGGCCGTGCATGGGCGAACGGGACAAGGTCGAGCGCATCGAGTTGCGCAGTCCCATCATGCTCCCGGTCCGCAGGAGCTTGCCCTCCAGCCGTATCCAGAAGTCCCCGGTGTCCGGGCCA
>JAKLIU010000258.1 GCA_022709445.1 Spirochaetota bacterium
CGCCGCTCCGGTTCCGCTCGAAGGCATGGACCGTCCGCCAGTCCTCGAAGGAAAAGGCGGCGCCGACGAAACGGTAGTCTCCCTGGACGCTCAGGACCAGGTGCTCCTCCACGATGGCCGGCGGTTCGGCCGACGTGAGGGCCGCCAGGTGCAGGTGCAGCTGCAGGGAGTTGACGTCGAACGCGGACAGCGGCCGGGCGGACAGCAGGGCCAATGAGCATGCGAGTATCGTGGCCAAGCGTGGTTTCATCGGGTCTCCCCACGGTGTATCGGCCTCCGGACTCCCGTTCTTGAGCGCGGCGGCGGGGCTGGGGCCCCGGGAGGGCCGTTTCCGTGTATAATCCCGCGGACGACATTTCTTCCTGTACATCGAGGATTTTATTCCGTTAATATACGGAGAGGGAGAAGCATGCCCCAACTGCGCGACGTCGAGCTCTTCAAGGCCTCAATCCTGGAACTCGGCAAAGAGACCGAGATCCTGCAGCGCTGGGGCGAGGAGTACGAAGAGCCCGTCGCGCCGCCCAAGGACGCTGCGGCCATTGCCGCGGCCGCGGCAAAGGCGGGAGGCGCAGCGGATGCGGGCGACGGCAGGGCCGGCACCGGTGCCCTGGCCGACGATCTCGCTAGTCTCCTCGGCCTTGACGCCGGCCCGCTCGACGGAGACGCGGGCGGCGCGGCCGCTTCACCCGATGACTTTTCCTCCATGCTCGGCGACATGTCGTTTGATGATCTCCCGCCACCGGCGGACGGGGAGACTCCGGAACCGGACGACGGTTTCATCGTTCCCGAAGCGCCCTCCTTTGACCTGACCGGGTTCGGGGATTCCGGGACGGAGCCGGATACAGCCGGCTCGTCCATTCCCGAGCTGCCGGATTTCGGGACCGCCATGGAGGAAACGGGATTCCAGGCCCCGGACGACGGGTCGCCGGACGGATCCGGGGATGGCCTCACGCCGGAAGCCCTGCTCGCCGGGTTCGGGGAGGACCTCGAGGAAGCGGCGCGCGAAGCCGAGCCGGTCATGGACCTGGACGATACTTCCCAAACCGGTCTACCGGAACCAACGGAAGACCTGGATTCATTCGAGCTCCCCGTTTTCGACGAAAGCAGCCCGGCGGCCGCGGAAGCCTCCCCTCCATCCGGAGCGTCCTCCCAGGACTTCGGAGAGGGCGAAGCCGGTATGTCGGGGCTGGATGACTTCTCCCTGCCGGATGTTGATGAAAGTACCCAAGCCGGGCTGCCGCCCGACGATTTCGGGTCGGGAACGGACGCTGCCGCTCCCGTGGAATCCTTCGAGATCGGGGAGCTGGCCGGGGAAGAAACCTACCCTGCCACCCCGGAGGCGCCGGCGGCCGCCGGGACCCCGGACCTGCCGGGCATGGACGACGAGTTCAGCGCCTTCGAGCACTTTGACCTGGGCGGGGATGCCAGCCTGCCCGAGATGGGCGAAGCCGATTTCTCCGCGGATACCGGCGGCCTGGACGGGCAGCTCGCCTCGCTCGAGGGCGACACCCCGGTCGCGGAGAACTTCTCCCTCGACTCCGGCTGGGGCGGGGATTTCTCCATACCGGGCTTCGAGACCGCCCCCCCTGCCGGACCGGCCGCAAAGGTTGCGCCTGCCCGCGGACCGTCCGTCCGTGCGGCGGCCGCCGACCGGTCCGAGGACGAGAAGGTCCGGGAAGTCTCGCTGACCGACGCCCAGGTCGACGCGCTGCAGGACACGCTGCTCTCCTATCCACTGAACCTGCGGCTCGCCGTCGAGGACATGATCGCCAACGGCAAGGGCAGCGCCCAGCAGCAGGCACAGCTGATCTGGATGCTGGTGGAACGCGCGCCAGCCAGGGACGCGGCCAAGCTGGCCGGCCGGGCCCTCAAACGGTTCATCGAGGTGCCTGCCGGCTTCGAGAAACGCACGGGAGCGTCGTTCGAGGCGGAGAAGGGCAGCCTGGCCTACATTTTCAGGCACTCCATCCTGCCCATGCTCCAGGTGATCGCGCTGGCGGCCGCCGGCGTCGCCGCGGTTTTCTTCCTTGGCTACAACTTCGTGTACAAGCCGCTCCACGCCAACGCCCTGTACGCGGAGGGCTATCGCCAGATAGAGGCCGGCAAGTACCCGGAATCCGCGGAATTCTTCGACCGCGCGGACGGGGTCTGGACCATGAAACCGTGGTTCTACCGGTACGCGGAGGCCTACGCCGCCCGGGCCCAATACCCCAGGGCGGAGGCCATGTACGACGATCTCCTGGACAGGTGGCCCAAGGAGACCAAGGCGGCCCTGCTCTACGCGCGCATGGAATCGGAGACGCTCTACGCCTTCGAGAAGGCCGAGGCGATACTGGTCAAATTCATCCTGGAGCGGGACTTCTTCAACAAGTCGGCCCTGCTCCTCATGGTGGACAACTACCTGGCCTGGGCCGACATGGAGGAGCAGCGCAGAGACGGCGCGGATCCAGCCGTGCTGGCCAGGCTGTACGACGATGCGCGGTACCGCTTGGCCATGCTCATGGAGCGCCACGGCAGGGCCGACGCGTACATGGAGCGCATGCTCCTCTACTTCATCCGCGTCGAACGGGCCATGGGCCTGGACAAGCTCAAGGAAATCGAGCCCATCGTCACCTATTTCATGGAGGCATCGGGCAGCAAATTCTCGGCCTCCACCCTGGCCGAGCTTGCCGTCTACCTGATGGATCGCGACAGGGTGGATTTCGTGGGCAGCATACTCGTCAAGGCGGTGGACCGGGACGGAACCCTGCCGGAGGCCCACGCCGCCATGGCTCGCTGGAGCAGGCGCACCGGGTTCCCGGACGACGAGCGCATGGCCCTGGAGTACGCGGTCAGGTTTTACGGGGAAGCGGACGAGCGGGCGGGCCTGGTCACCAGGCGGGTGAAGGGCTTCCTGGAGACCCTGATCAGGCTGGCCGAGGTCCAGATCGACGCGGGCGAGAGCCTGGATGCCGAGGCCACCCTCGGCACGGCCATCGACCGGTATGAACGCGCGCTCGAGGAGCGGCGGTTCCGGCCGGATTCCCGCTACGGCAAGGCCTACTCCCTGCTGGCCGGCATCTACTATCTCGGCCGGCGTGACTTCCCCGCCGCCCTCGGCCTGTACGCCGAGGCCGAGCGCCAGGGTTTTGCCCTGCCGGAGACCGATTACCGGCGAGGGTACATGTGGTACCACGACGCGTCGGCGGACGGATCGGCCGCCCTGGCGTTCTTCTACCGCGCCGGCCTCGACGCGGAACCATCTCCCTACCTGCTCCTGGCGACCGCCAATACCCTCTACCTGCGGTCTGATTTCTTCGCCGCCCAGGGCTACTACGCCATGCTGGCCGACCGG
>JAKLIU010000259.1 GCA_022709445.1 Spirochaetota bacterium
AGGGCACCGAGGCGAACGAGAAGCGATCCAGCACCTCGATGTCGTCCACCATCCTGTCCGGCAGCCCGGTCAGCTTCTTCACCACCTCGGCCACGTCCTTGGGCCACACCCCGTCCCGCCTGCCTATCCCGATGTACAGCCTGGCGGTGGCCGCCGAGTCGACCGACACGTCGCGCACTTCGCCGTAGCGCCGGGGATCCAGATCCGCGGCGTAGGCGGCCGCGGCCAGGGCGGCGAGGGCTTCGCGGGGGGAGAGGGTCTCCAGGAGCTCGTCGGCCAGTTTCCAGAACGCGCCCATGGAACGCTCGGCCCAGGCCTTGCGCTTCTTTTCCTTCTCGATGGCCTTGAGCCTGGCGGCCTCGGCGGCGGCATCCCTGGCTTCAGCGTCCGGACCGGCATCGCCCGCGTCGGGAGCGGCGGCATCGGAGGCGGCGATTCCGGACTCGGCTTCGGCTCCCGGCTGTCCGGCATCGTCGACTGATGCCTGCTCTTCCTCGTCGTCACCGACCCCGTCCGCCCCGCCGGGCACGCGTATGCCCAGGAGCTCCGACGCGGCCTCCACCGCCTTGAGCCGGATGCGGTCGCGCTTGGCGTCGATCACCTCGTCCACCGAGGGGACGGTGCCCTTGCGCAGTCCGTCGCCGGATGCCCTGCGCAGCGCGAAGAGGCGGCGGTACTCCTCCGGCGTCACGAAGGTGATGGCCGTGCCCTTGTTGCCCGCCCGTCCGGTGCGGCCGATGCGGTGCGTGTAGGACTCGGGGTCGAAGGGCAGGTTGAAGTTGACCACGTGGGTCAGCATGACCACGTCGATGCCGCGGGCGGCCACGTCGGTCGCCACCAGGATGAGGGTCTTGCGCTCGCGGAACCTGCCCAGGATGCGTTCGCGCATGTCCTGGGACACGTCGCCGTGCAGGGCCTCGGCCGCGTAGCCGCGCTCGCCCAGGGCGCGGGCCACAGCGTCGGTCTCCACCTTGGTGTGGCAGAACACCAGGCCGTAGAACTCGTCCTCGGAGTCCACGATGCGGCAGAGCGCCTCCAGCTTGTCGCGCTCGCGCACCTCCAGCCAGATCTGGTCGGTCAGGCCGGCCTGCACCGGGTTGGTGTCGTCCTCCACGCGCTCGAACTCGCCCAGGCGGTCGCGGGCTATGCGCATGATGGCGGCCGGCATGGTCGCGGAGAACAGGACGACGCGGCGCGCCGGGTTGGACGCGTCCATCACCCGCTCGATGTCCTCGATGAAGCCCATGTCCAGCATCTCGTCGGCCTCGTCCAGGACCAGCCACTCCAGGCCCGACAGGTCGAGGGTCTTGCGGTCGATGTGGTCCAGCACCCGTCCCGGCGTGCCCACCACGATGTCCACGCCCCGGGACAGGCGCCGCAGCTGCTCGCCCATGGACGCGCCGCCGTAGACCACCGCGATGCTCGGGGCGCGGCCGGCCACCAGGCTGGAGATCTCGCCGGCCACCTGCAGGGCCAGTTCCCGGGTGGGGACCAGCACCAGGGCCCGCACCTTGGGTCCGGGCTCGCAGAGCCTGTCCACCAGGGGCAGTCCGAAGGCCGCGGTCTTGCCGGTGCCCGTGCGGGCGCGGGCCAGGAGGTGGGCGCTGCCTGAGAGCAGCCTGGGAATGGCCAGGGCCTGGATGGGGGTCGGTTCCTCGAAGCCCTTCTTGGCCAGGGCCTCGAGCACAGGGGCGGACAGGCCGAAATCGGCGAATTTGAGCGTGGTCATCAGGTTCCTCGGGTGTGGCAGGCGCGTTTTCCCGGGGGCATGATCGCGGCGGTGGGAAGTCGTTCCCGCGGGATGGTTTCAATTATATGGCATCATCCGCGACGTATTCAAGCGCTTGCCTGCACGTGGAGGCCGGTATTGCCCCAAAACTAAAGCGACCGGGCGCAAACGCCGAAACTGTCAATGGAATGAGGAGGAAGGCATGAAAACATTCGCCATCAAGAGCACCGGCCTTGCGCCTTCGGTCCTGGAGCTGGTCAACGAGATCGAGAACGGTTACCTGGTGCGCATCGTGCGCAAGCACGAGGACTGGGAGGACGTCAGCGAGGAATTCATGACGCGCGAGCTGTTCGAGACCTGCATGCGCACCGGCTACATCGCCGAACTGAGCGCTTGACGGAACGACTGAACATGATACAATAAGTACTCGCATTCCCGCTATTGAGATTCGGCGGCCCTCCGTTCCCTGGGGCCGCCGTCTTTTTTCAGTCCCCTCCATCCCCCGACAGGAACTCCAGCATGGCCCCGGCAGCCAGACCCTGCTGCTCTTCCCGGCTGATGAGCGAGAGCCCGTCGCCCTTCTGGGCCCCGTAGTAGCCGAAGCCCGCGTGGTTTCCGCCCTCGATGGGAACGAAGCTCCCCGAAGGCAAACGCAGCGTCAGTCCGGGCGAGGGGCCGGCCTGCTCCGGCGTGGCCAGCAGGTCGTTGGAGGCGTAGACGGACAGGAAGCGGCCCGGCCACCCGGACAGGTCGACGCTCTCCGGCGGGTAGGAGGCCACGAACACCACCCGTCCGGCCAGGTCCCGGTGCTTGTCCAGGAACAGGGCGGCGGATGCCCCTCCCAGGGAATGGCCCCCGACGGCCCAGCTCCCGATGTCCGGATGCGCCTCCATGATGGCCTTGGCCCGGTTCACCGAGAAGATGGCGAAGTTGAGCGGCAGCCTGGGCACGAACACGGCGATCCCGGACTCGGCCAGGGGCCTGAGCATGGCGGCGTAGGCTTCCGGCGGAATGCGGGCCCCCACGTAGAATATGAAGCCGGAGTCGGGCTGGCCTTCCGGGATGAAGGCCAAGCCGTCGCGGTCGCGGACCACGCGGACTCCTCCGCCGTCGGCCAGGAGAGAGGGCTCCAGCCCCACCACGCGCGCCGGCGCGAAATACACGGCGGCCCATGCGGCCAGGCCGACCAGGGCGAGGCCCGCGACGGCGGGCCACAGGATGCGCTTGTTTGGTTTCATGCTTGTCCTTCCGCTTTCCGAATGTACTGAATCATGGTATCGTCTTCAAACATCCAAGCCGGGATCAGGGAGTCGATCGTGAACGACATTGCCACGTTGCGGGCCTTTCCCCGCACGCCGACGGGAATCATGCTCCTGGAGTCGCTCTACGGGAAGCGCCACCTGGCCGGACAGGCGGAACGCTGGGAGCGCCTCGCCGACACGGCGGCTTCCGCCTTCCCCTTCCCCGCCGGCCGCAGGTACTGCGCGTGGATCCGCGCGCCCCGCACCCCGGTGAACCAGAGGTCGAAGCACTCCACGCCCGCGTCCGCCCCGATGTCGTGGGGCGTCAGCTCGAGCTGGGGATCGACGGCGCCCAGCTCGGCCA
>JAKLIU010000026.1 GCA_022709445.1 Spirochaetota bacterium
GAGGGTGATAGAGCGGGCCGGGGTCTGGCTCGACTCGGGCGCCCGCTTCGGCACGGGAGGCGACGGGTTCGCCAGGCTCAACTTCGGCTGCCCCCGCTCCGCCCTGGCCGCGGCGGTCGATCGCCTGGCCAAGGCCTTCGGCTAGGCGACCGCCCGAGGCTACGCGACCGCCCGAGGCTACGCGAGAGCCGGTTCCAGCTCTCGCGTAGCCGCCGTCCCGAGGGCCTCGGCCCCGCGCACGTAGCCCTTCGCCACGCAGAGCTCGGCGAGCAGGACCGTCCCGCCCGCGGCTCCCCGGACCGTGTTGTGCGACAGGAGCTCGAACTTCCAGTCCATGATCGGGCAGGGCCTGAGCCTGCCCGCGCTCACCGCCATGCCGCCGCCCGCATCCCGGTCCAGGCGCGGCTGGGGGCGGTCCTCCTCGTCGCGGTAGCGTACCGGCGACTCGACCGCCGACGGCAGGCCAAGGCCCGCTGACTCGCCGGAAAAACCGGACCAGGCCGAGAGGATCTCCCCGTGGCCCGCCGGCCGGGCCAGCTTGATCGATACGGCCGCCAGGTGGCCGTCGCTGACCGCCACCCGGTGGCAGGCCGCGCCCAGGCGGATGCCGGCGAAGTCCACGCGGGGGCGCCCCTCGTCGCGCAGCGTACCCAGGAGCTTGAGCGGCTCGGTCTCCAGTTTCTCCTCCTCCCCCTCGATGAACGGAACCGCGTTGTCCAGGAGGTCCAGTGACGGCACCCCGGGGTAGCCGGCCCCCGAGGCGGCCTGCAGGGTGACCACCTGCGCCGACGATACGCCGAAGCGATCGTGCAGGGGCTTGAGCGCAAGGGCCAGGCCGATGGTGGAGCAGTTTGGATTGGTGACGATGGCCCCGCCCCGCGGCCAGGCCTGGAGCCGGGCCAGGGCCAGGTGCGATGGATTGATCTCGGGCACCACCAGCGGCACGTCGTCGCGCATGCGGTGGTTCCTGGCGTTCGACACGACCAGCGCGCCGTCTCCCGCCCAGGCCTCCTCCACCCCGCCGGCCACCGAGGAGTCCAGGGCGGAGAACGCGAGCGCGATTCCGGGCAGGGGAGCGCAGCCGCGAACGGTCATCCCGGACGCGGCCGCGGGCATGGGCGACGGGAGCAACCAGCGCGCGGCCTCCGCGTAGGGCCTGCCCTCCGACCTGCCGGATGCGCACAGGGCCACCGGCTCGAACCAGGGATGGGAAAAGAGGAGCGACACCAGGCGCTGTCCCACCGCCCCGGTCGCCCCGAGTATCGCCACGGGTATCTTCTTCACGATGCGTTTCCTTTCCATGTCGATCACGCGTCCAGGTACTCGGCCCGGGGATCGGCGCACACCAGGGCGGTCACGCTGAACTCCGGTTCCAGCTGGCCGCCCGGTCCGCAGCGCAGGCCGATGCTCGCCGCGCCGAGCAGGTCCAGGAGCCGCCCGTTTGCCTCGGCGCCCGGACAGCCCGGGAAGCCGAACGAGTAGCGGCGCCCCGCGGCCTGGCGGGCACGCGTCATCGCGCCGACTGATCCCGCGCCTCCTGTTTCCGCGGCGGACCCGCCCGCTGCCAGGCGGTGGACCAGGACGGCGGCCGCCTCGGCCAGGGCGGCCAGGAGCCCGTGCGCCCGCAGGTAGCGGTCCGCCGAACCCGATGCCCGCACCGAGCGCAGGTAGGCGGCGGCCGGCTCGCCCAGGGTCACGCACAGGGCAGTCGCCTGCCCGCCTTCATGGAACCAGTCGGCCACCGAACGCCGCCCGCCCCCGGTTTCCCTGGGGAAGCTGAAGGATACCGGGAAGGCTCCGCCAAGGACCGTGAGCCCGACCGTGTCGGCGTCGGGCTTGGTCACGCCGCAGGCCGCAGCCAGGTAGCGGGCCCTAACGCCGCCGGCCGCCGTCAGGTCGGCCACCGCCTCACGGAGCGCGGCGCGCCCTTCGGCCAGGTCGCTCGCCGGATAGCGCCACCGGCCGCGCAGGAGAGCTTCCGCATCCATGGCCGACAGGAGTTCGCCGTAGCCCAGCTCGCCGGCCGGGCACGCTCCGTCCGAGTCGCGCGACGGAATGCAGGATCCGTCCGCCTGCGGTGCCGGAGCGCGAGCGCTGCCCGCGTCCGCGAGCGGTCCCGGTCCTCCCGTGCGCGCGTCCCCGGCTTTCACCGCAACCTCGCATGCGGCGCCGTCCGGACCGCAGCCGAATTCACGGAGGAGCCTGACGCCGTGGAACGGATCGCCCGCCCATGCGACCCTCCCCGGCAGGATGGGCAGGAGGCGGTCACGCACGTGGTCCGCCCTGGCGGCCGCGCCGCCGCAGATGAGCAGCGGGGGCCGGGGGAGCAGGGACAGTTCGCGCGCGACCGCCTCCATCTCCGGCAGGGAGCGGGTGAGGAGGCCGGAGACGCCCACGGCCAGGGCGCCACCGCGCGAGGCCGCGAGCGCGATGTCCGCGGCGCGGCGGTCGGTGCCCAGGTCCAGGACACGGTAACCCGAGGCTTCCATCACCATGCCGGCCAGGTTCTTCCCGATGTCGTGCAGGTCGCCGCGCACCGTGGCCAGCACCACCGGCGGGCCGTCGTCCCGGTCTCCGGCCAGGGCGGCGCGGGCCTCCTTGAGCGCTTCCCGCGCCGCGTCGGCTGAGCGCATGACCGCTGGCAGGGCGGTGCGGCCGCTTTCGTAGCCGGCGGCGACCCCGAGCAGGGCGGCCGTGATCGTCTCGGCCACGAGCGGAAACTCCGTTCCCTCGAGCCTGGCCCGCGCTCCGGCCTGGCCCGCTCGCGGGACATCTCCCCGGGCCACTGCGGAGGCGAGCGCGCCGAGCGCATCCTCCGGCTCGTTCCGAACCCGCTCCGTGTCCGCCTCGGCGCTCGCGCTTCCCCGGCCTTCCGGCGTCGCGGAAAAGCCGGAGACCAGGGCCTCCAGGGCTTCGGCCCCGCCTCCGTCCAGCACCGCGTCCGCGAGCGAGGAGAAGGCATCGCCGGGAACCAGGCCGGCTATTCGGGGATCGACGATGGCCGCACCGAGGCCAGCCCGCCTGGCCCGCTGCAGGAAACGCGCGGTGAAATGCGCCCGCAGAGCGCGGGGCAGGCCGAAGGAAACGTTCCCGACGCCGAGCACCGTGGCAGCCCGCGGGTACTCGCGCGACAGCGACCTGACGGCCGCCAGGGTCTCCGAGGCGGCGGATGCGTCGCCGGCGGCCACCGGGAAGGTGCACGCGTCGAAGGCCAGGTCGGCGTCCGAGAGCCCGGCACGGACGGCCAGCTCGCGCAGCCTCGCGCAGATGTCGAGCTTGGCTTCCGCGGTCTTGGCGGGACCGTCGCGGTCCAAGGCCAGGCAGACCACCGCCGCCCCGTATTCCCGGGCCAGGGAGAAGATCCGTTCCGCCCGGCCCCGGTCCTCCAGGTTCACCGAGTTGACCAGGGGCCGGCCGCCGACCATGGGCAGGGCCGCGGCGATTGCCGCGGGCTCCACGCTGTCCAGCGACAGGGCGGCTTCCATGACCGGCGAACAGCGGCCGGCGATGCGGGCCAGGAGAGAAGCTTCCTCACCCGCGGCCGCGGCGACGCAGAGGTCCACGGCGGCCGCGCCACGCGATCCCCGCTCGATGACGAAACCCGCCATAGCTCCGTCGTCGCCCCCGGCGAGCGCGGCCTTGAACGAAGCGCTCCCGGACGCGTTGGCGCGCTCGTCGATCACCAGGAAGTCCCCGTCCGCGCGGAAGGCCCGCGAGCCGGACGCCAGCGCGAATGATCGCGGCGCGAAGGACCGGGGAGCGGCCCGCCTGGGCCCGATGGAGCCGGCCCCGCGCGTCGCGTCCAGCTCCCGCCTGAGCGCGGCTATGTGCGCCGGTCCCGTGCCGCAGCAGCCTCCGGCGATCGCCGCGCCGTGCCTGAGGGCCAGGCCGGCGACCAGGCGCCCGAACTCGCCCGGCTCGACGGGCCACCGGGCGCGGCCTTCTCCTGCCACGGGCAGGCCGGCGTTGGGCATCACGGACACGGGCAGGGACGTGGCCCTGGACAGGGTTCCGAGCGCCCCCTCCAGCTCCCGCGGGCCGCCGGAGCAATTGACGCCGAGGGCCGCCGGTCCGAACGGCTCCATGATCGCGGCGAAGGCGTCCAGGTCCGCGCCGCAGAGGAGCCGCCCGTTGGCGTCCACCGTGGCGCTGACGATGAACGGCACCCGGCGGCCGAGCGTCCCGCAGGCCTCGGCGAGCGCGCCGGCCGCGGCCTTGCACTGGAGCGTGTCCTGCACGGTCTCCACCAGGACCAGGTCGACCCCGCCCTCCATCAAGCCGAGCATCTGCGGCAGGTACGACGCCCGGAGCTCCGCGTACGAGCCCGAGCCCAGGCTCGGCGCGCCTCGGCCCGGCCCCACCGAGCCGGCCACCCAGCGCTTCCGGCCGTCGGCAGCGGTTGCCCGTGACGCCTCTTTGGCAGCCAGGCTCGCGGCAGCCGCGTTGAGACTGCGGCACCCGGCCGCCGGGTCCGTGCCCGCGCCCGGGAGGAAACCGGGGATGGCCAGCAGTTCCGCCAGGCTCGAGCCGAAGGTGGCCGTCTTGACGATGTCCGCGCCTGCCTCGAGGTAGGCGCGGTGGAGGCCGCGCAGGACACCGGCCCGCTCCAGCGGAACCAGCTCGCGCGGGACCGCGTCGCCGGGGGCCAGGAGCTCGTTCAGCATGGTGCCCGTCGCGCCGTCGCAGACCAGGCAGCCTTTCGCCAGCGCCTCCGTTAATTTTTCATGACTCATGTCCGTTTCCTTTCCGCCGGCCGGCCCCGTACACCAGGTCAAGGGTCCGGAGCGTATCCTCGGCCCTGCCCATGGTGAAGAAATGCACGCAGGGAGCGCCGGCGAGGTACAGTGACTCGACCAGGCGCGAGGCGAAGCGTATGCCCGCGTCGCGCTCGGCGGCCGGGGTCCTTGCCTCCTCCAGGGCCGTCGCCAGTTCCCTGGGCACGGTCACGTGGAAGGCACCCGGTACCGAGCGCAGCGACCTCAGGGAGGTCAGCGCCTTGACCCCCGGTATGACCGGAACCGTCACGCCCGCGGCCCGCGCCCGCTCCACGTAATCCCGGTAAAGGCCCGCGTCGAAGAGCATCTGGGTGAGGACCCAGTGCGCGCCCGCGCCGACCTTGCGCGCCAGGGCGTCCATGTCGGCCTCCGGGTTGGGCGAGCAGGGGTGCTTCTCCGGATAGCCGGCCACCCCCACGCCCAGCCCGGCGGGAAGCCCGTCCTCCCTGCCCGAGCAGTAGTGCCCGCGGTTCAGCTCGGAAGCGAGCCTGACCAGGTCGACCGCCCCGGGCAATTCGGCTCCCGGGGACAGGGCGGAGTAGCGTTCATCGCCGCGCACCGCGAACACGTCGCCGAAGCCCGCGTAGCGCAGGTCGATGAACTCGTCCTCCGCGCGGAAGCGGTCGTTGCCTATGCAGACCACGTGCGGCACCACGACGGCGCCCGAGCGCTCCCTCACGGCGACGCACAGGCCCAGCGTGCCCGGCTTGCCCCTGGTGGGCGCGGCCACCGGCACGCCGCCCTCGTCCTTCCAGTAGCGGCCGCAGGGATGGTCGGTCACGCTGATGAACGCGGGGTCCGCTGCCATCAGGGCATCCACCGCCGACAGCACGGCGGCTGGGTCACCGCCGCGTACCGGCGGGACCAGTTCAAAGGAAACACGCGGGCGTCCCGAGCCCAGCGCACTCACCACGGCGCTCATGCGACGCTCCTTCCGCTCGGCTGCCGGCCGCTCTCCAGCGCCGGCACCAGGGGAAACGGGCCGCGGTACGCCGCCCGCCCGCCCGCCGCCGCGAACACGGCCAGCGGACCGCCGGGCCTCCCGGCCAGAGCGGCCGCATCCTCGACCTCGTCCGGGCCGCCCACCATGTTGCCTCCGCGGGTCGCCCATGCGTCCGCCAGCGAGCAGCGCACCGCCACCGCGGCGCAGAGGTCAGCCCGGCCCAGGCTGGCCGAATGGCCCAGCCGCCCGGAAGAGCCGGCCACGCCCCACCTGCCCGCCGGCAGCTCCATGGCCAGCCTGCCGGAAAACACCGCGTCGCCCGGCCACAGGCCCGTCACGAACGGTTCCTTGGCCAGGATCGCGCAATCGCCGCCGTTCTCCACGAACGCCTCGCGCGCCCCCGCGGCCGCCAGCCAGTCCAGGACGCAATCCGCGACCGCCCCGGCCACGGCAGCCATCGGGCCGACGCAGGCGGCCCCGGCAGCCTCGTCCATGGCCCGGACCACCGGCGGCGCGGACCCGTCCGCGGGCAGGGGCGCCCAGGAGCGGCCCCAGGAGGGGCTCTTCTCCAGCTGCGCCCCGAGCTGGGCGCGCAGCCCGGCCAGGGCGCGCGCGGCCCCGAAGGCCAGGGCCGGATCCCACGAGGCGCGGTCCACGCCGACCAGCAAGTCGCTCTGCCCGGCCCGCAGCTCGAACAGCCTGAAGCGATCCTCGCGCAGGGAATCCCGGTAACGTTTCGCCTCAGCCATGGCGGGCCTCCGGCTCGGAGCGGAATGCGCCGCGGGGGCAGACGCCCGCGCAGGTCCCGCAGCCCGCGCAGGCGGATGCGTCGTAGGCGAGGTGCGGGCCCTCGCCTTCCAGCGAGAGCGCACGAGCCGGGCAGTGGGACACGCAGGCCCCGCAGTCGACGCAGAGCCGGCGCGCGTAACCCGCGGGTCCGGTCCGGGACGGATCGACGACGCCTTCTGGAGGCGATGCCGCGGAGGCGGGTGCGGACAACGACGTCGCGGCGGCGAGCGGCCGCGGGCTCGCCCGGGCCGGCAGGGCTTCCACCGGCGGGCGCACCGGGAAGCGCCCGGCGCGCACCAGGTCGCGCAACTCCCGGGCGAGTTCCCGGGCCTTGGCGAGAGAGGACGAGCAGGCGGAGCGCGATCGCACGCCTGCGATCTCCACCGAGCCGGAGCGCAGCTCGGCGTAGCTGGTCTCCAGCACCACGGGCCTGCCGGCGGCCCCGTAGTCGCGGACCTGTACCGTTATATCCTCATCGCGCACCGACAGCGCATGCGCCGCCTCCGCGTCGGGTACCGGCAGGCAGAAGGCGACGCCCAGGAACAGCGACACCCCGTAACCGGGCACGGCGGCCGCGGCGACGAAGCGCGGGTCGGCCGCTTTGAGGTCGGCCCGCAGCGCCAGGGTCCGCGAGCCGCGCACGGGCAGGCCCTTTCCGTTCACCGGGACCTCCGTGTCGAACTGGGTTCCGCACCCGGTCACCATGCCGACCGCCCCGCCCACCCAGGCGGCCGTGCCCGCGCCTATGAAGCGCGCCTGCGGGTCGTTGAGAAGCGGACTCAGCTCCCCGGAGGTCGCGTACGAGACGGTGCCGTAGCGCGGCTCCAGCACGCCCAGGTAGGTGCGCAGCGCGCGGTCCGAGCCGTTGGTGCCAGCGCCGTAATTCTGGTATGCGTTCCTCGGGTTGTCGAACCAGGCCTCGTTCAGGTCGGCGAGCCGGACCCGCGCCGAAACCGAGCGGCCGGGATAGCAGTCCGTTCCCTTCCCGCGCGCCTCCAGGCGGACCTCGCCGCCCCGCACCAGGGTCTCGATGACGTGCGCGCCGCCGAAGCCCGGGTCCCCGGGGCGTTCCGCGGTAGCGCCCAGGTAGGCGTCCACGGCGGCGACGCCCCCGTATGCCGGCACCCCGTCCAGGCTCAGCTCCTCCATCCTGATGGGCGGGCTCCCGTGCCCGAAGTTGATGAACACCCCGCTCGAGCACATGGGCGCGAAGGTGGCCACCGTCACCGCGTCCACGCGCCTGCACAGTTCCTCCGCGTCCGCCTCGCGGGCAAGCAGCTTGAACTCGCCGGCGGTGAGCACGGCCGCCTCTCCCGCGGCGATCTTCGCCTGTATCTCGTCCCAACCCTTGTTCGTCTTCATGCTCGTATCCCCTTCCCGAAAAATTCCTCGTGCACCGCCCTGAGGGCGCGGACCCGGTCGCGTTCCGCCACCGTCACGGTGAGCGACACCCCGCTGCGCTCGTAGCGGATATCCAGCGGCCGCACCCGGGCGGCGAAGAGCGCGTCCAGCGCCTTGGCCGTGCAGGCGCTCGCCCGCCCGACTCCCTCTCCCACCAGGCTCAGGGCGGCGAGCCCGCCCGAGCGCGTGGCGCTGATGGATTTGGGCCGGCCGGCGCTCCCGTCGCGCGGAGACGTCGCCCCGATGCGCGTGGCGGCCCGGCCGTCCGACGGCAGGATCAGCACCGGCACCCCGCGCGCGGAAGCTTCCCGCGCCGCGCCCGCGTGCAGTATCTTCGCGCCGCCCTCGGCCAGTGCGGCCGCCTCGCGGTAGCTCAGCTCGGGCACGTGTACGGTGCCGCGAACCAGGGCAGGATCCGCGCTGCGCACGCCCTCGGCGTCCTTGTAGAGGCTGCAGTCCCCTCCGCCGGAGGCGGCGGCCAGCACGGTGGCCGTGTAGTCGGAACCGCCCCTGCCGAACAGGCAGACCCCGCCCGACCGGTCGAGCCCGTAGAAACCCGGCACGGAAATCCTCCCGTGCAGGGCCAGTGCCCGGGCCAGCCCCGCCGAGCAGGCGGCAGGGTCCGGGACGGTTGCGTCGCCGCGCCCATCCGGGCCCTCCTCCGCGAGCAGGCCCAGGTCCTCGGGGAAAATGGCCGGGAACGCCCGGCGCAGAGCGCTTCCCCGGGCAGCGTCGTCGGCGGCGAGAGCGGCGCAGAAGGCCACCGCCGCGAATCGCTCGCCGTAGCTGACCAGGCGCTCGAAGCGGTCCGGTCCGCTCCCCGCGGAGACGGAGAGGAACTCGGCCTCGAGCGCGTCGATGCGGGCAGACACCTCGTCCATCTGCCCGGGCGGCGCGCGGAAGGCCCGTGCGAACAGCCGGTACCGTCCCGCGAGCGCGCGGGCGAAGGTGACGGCATCCCCGCCGTCCCGCGCGAAGGCGGTTATCCCGTCGGTGACGCCCCTGAGGGCGGACACCACGAACGCCACGTCGCCGCGGCGGCGCGAGGCTATGAGCGCCACCACGGGCGCGGACCGCGGTCCCCAGAAAACGGAGCCGCCCAACTTGACCACTGAATACGACATGTGAACTCCCTGTCACGACACCGGCGCGTGCCGCGGTGCGGTCCCGTCCGGCGCGAAGGCGCGCGCGGATGGACCGGCCATGGCAGCGAGGCCGGGCCTGCGCTTGCATGAGTATGGTTGGACTGTCGACTGGATCGATTCCGCCCGAGCGCCATCCGCTCCGCGTCGACGGAGCAGGACCGTTCGGGGCCTTCCCTTACGGGACGGCCGCGAATTTCATGGACGCCCGGGGCGTCACATCATCATGCAGGGATTATTGGAGGGGGAGTTCGGGAGGGCGGAAGAAAGGGGCATGGAGAGGATGGAGTGAACGGTGTCAAGGTCGATGCGCGCACGGGGCACGCCCGCCGCCGGTCTGGCCGGCTTTCTCCTGGATTCCATGTGGGACTCCTCGGGAACCATCGTTCCCTGGACGGAGTATAGCGGGAGCCGACATGGATGGCAAGCCGTCAAAAAGCGCGGAGGTATCCGCAAACCGCGCGGAGGTTTCCACGGATCGCGCGTCAGTCAGGATCCAGGACCAGGCCCGACTCGTCGTCCAGGAGGATGTCAGCGCTCGCCAGGGGACGGGCCTCCAGCGGGGGGGAAGCCAGCTCGGTTCGCTCCATGCCCAGGAGGGGCGCGACCGTCCCGGCGATCGTCGAGAGGAATCCCGTGCGCGGCGTTTCCTCCTCGAGCGGCACCGGCTTCCCGCCCGCCGCCAGGGCGACAGGGCGCCAGAAACGATGGCCCAGCAGGGCCGAGAAGGGGCCCCGCAGGACGGTCGACTCCACCCTGAGCTCGATGGAGCCCGGTCCCAGGCGGATATTGCGCGCGGCGATCGCGCCTTCCCGGCCGGCGGTCGACAGGCCGCACAGGCTGCCGGAGCCGTCCGCTGACCAGACGGAGAGCGAGGCCGCGAGCGCGCCGTCCGACCACGGCTCCCGCCCGGAGACCGCCGCCGAGGCCAGCAGCCACGCCAGCGAGACCGCGGCCAGGATCGGGATGCCGGCCGCCCGGGGGAAGCTGCCGCCGGCTAATCCCGGCAGGAAGCCGGCCAGCGCGTACCAGGCGAGGGGACCGGCTTCCAGCCGGCCGCGCAGGAGGACCAGGGCGGACCACGCGGCAAGCGCCACGGTCGCGCTCAGGGCGACCATCGCAAGCGCGGCCCGGCGGCCGGAACGGCCGTCCCCGCGCCGGAGCGCGGAACGGAGGAGGCAGGCGCAGGCCAGGCCGAGGAACAGGGTCGAGGCGCCCGCGAGCAGGCGGGCTCCCTCGGCCGCGACGGCGTCAGAACCCATACACCCCGGCGTACTTTTCCTCCAGGTAGCGCACGAAGTGGGACGCGTCCAGGGGCTTGCCGGTGACCCGCTCCACCAGCGCGTCGGGGCGCCAGGCCGCGCCCGGCTTGTGCACGTTCGCGCGCAGCCACGACAGGATGGAACCCAGGTCGCCGCGCTCGACGGCCGCGGCCGGATCCATGCCGCCCGATTTCATGGCGTCCCACCACTGAGCCCCGTACAGGTTGCCCAGGGCGTAGCTGGGGAAGTAGCCGAAGGCGCCCATGGACCAGTGGATGTCCTGGAGGCAGCCCTTGGCGTCGTTCGGGGGCACCACGCCCAGGAACTTGCGCATGCGGTCGTTCCAGGCGACCGGCAGGTCGTTCACCGCCAGGCGGCCGGAGAGCAGCTCGCCCTCCAGCTCGAAGCGCAGGATGACGTGCAGGCTGTAGGTCACCTCGTCGGCCTCCGTGCGTATGAACGAAGGCTCGACCTTGTTGATCGCCTTGTAGTAGCGGTCCAGGGAGACGCCGTCCAGGGCCGGCTTGAGCATGCGCTGGAACTCGGGCAGGTGCCGCTTCCAGAAGCCCAGGGAGCGTCCCACCACGTTCTCCCAGAGCCGCGACTGGGATTCGTGCACGGCCATGCTGCATGCCTCGTGGAGGGCGGTGCGCCGATACTCGGGCGCGGGGTCGATGCCCAGCTCGTACAGGGCGTGCCCGGCCTCGTGGATGGTGCTGAATACGGAGGAGGGGAAGAAGTCCTCGTGGTAGTGCGTGGTGATGCGGACGTCCGAGGAACCCAGCGTGGTGGTGAAGGGATGGGCGGTCTTGTCCAGGCGGCCGCGCTCCAGGTCGTAGGAGAGTATCTTCATCAGGTACTCGCCTGCCCTGGCCTGGGCGGCCTCCGGGCAGTGCGCGTGCAGGAAGGAGTCGTCCACCTGGGGCCGGCCCTTGATCCTGTCCAGGAGCCGGACCAGGTCGTCGCGCAGGGCGCCGAACACCGCGGCTATCCCGGCCTCGGTCGCGCCTTCCTCGAAGCGGTCCAGGAGCACGTCGTAGGGCTTGCGGGCCGGGTCCAGGAAGGCGGCGATCTTGCGGTTGAAATCCAGCATCTTCTGCAGGTGCGGGGCGAAGGATGGGAAATCGTCCTCTTCCCGGGCCTTGGCCCAGGCCGCCTGGGAAAGGCTGACGGCCCGCGCCATCTCGGCCACGAACTCCGTGGGTATCCTGGTGGCCTGGTCGTAGGCGCGGCGCATGACGCGCAGGTAGGCCCGGTCCAGCTCCGGGAGCGAGGGGTCCCCGCCGGGGTTGGCGGCGGTGGATCCCAGTCCGTCCAGCAGCTCGCCCATCTCGGGCACGGTCTGCTTGTCGTGGGCCAGCGCCTCCAGGAAGGAGAGCTGCTCCGCGCGCTCGTCGATGGCCGCGGGCGGCATGTAGGTCTCCTGGTCCCAGCCCAGGACGGAACCGATCGACACGACCAGGCGGGCTTCGGAATCCAGCTCCCTCAGGCGTTCAAGCTTGTTCATGCGCGTCTCCTTCCGATGACGGGAGCAATGCTAGCATCGATCAACCGTTGACGCAACCGCGCGTTTCGGTCGAAGATGCTTCACTATGGAAGACAACGAATCGACGGCGCAGGTCGCCGGCAAGCGGCGCGGCCGCAGGGCGGTCGCGTGGATACTGGCAATCCTCCTCGGGCTGCCCCTGCTCGCCGCGCTGGCGCTCTGCGCGGTGGCCCTGGTCTGGCGGGCCGACCCCTCGGCCTACATGCCGGAGAACTTCACCGCCTACGCCTCCCTGCCCTCGGCCTCCGCCTTCGTGGAGGAGGCGCTCCACCTCAAGGCCCTGGACGCCGCCCTGTCGTCGGGCGAGGCCGGCGCGTTGCGGGGCACGGTGCGCTCCCTCAGGGCCAACGCCTTCCTCCGCTCGCCCCTGTTCAGGCGGCTGGCGGACATACGGGTCGACGCCGCCGCCTACCCCGGCGGCTTCGTGCTGGTCGCCGACCTTGGCCTGCGTTCCGCCCTCACCCGGCTGGCGCCCGCCATCCTGGCGATCGCGCCCTCCCTGGCGGACAGGGTCCCCGGGCTGGAATGGGAACCGGACGCCTTCCCGCCGCGCTTCCGCTACCAGACCGAGGGCCTGACGGTCTACGCGCTCTTCCACCGCAACGCTCTGGTCGCGGCTTCCTCGCCCGAGCTCCTGGAGGCGGCCGCCCGTCCCAAGCGGCCGCAGGGCGACCGCGCGCTGGCCGAGGTCCTGGGCGACCCCGGTGACGCGTCGCTCCGCTTCCTGGCCGACACAGGCAGCCTGGCCGGCGGCCTGTCGTCCGGGTCGGGCCCCCTGGCCGCCCTGGTGTCCAGGCTGGGCTTTCCCTCGCTCTCCGTGATAGACCTGTCACTGACCGACACCCGCGTATCGCTCTCGGTGGAGCTCCCGTACACCACGGACGACGAGGCCCTGCGCGCGGTGCTGGGCAGGCGCTCGGGCACCCCCTCCGCCCTCACCCGCTTTCCCGAGTCCGCCGCGTGGTTCAGCCTGCTGTCCGCGGCCAAGCCGGACGAGCTGTGGACCCTCGCCTCCGGCCTCCTGGGTCCGGACTCCGCCTCGGCCTTCGACACGGCGGACGCAGCCTCGACGGCCGCCTTCGGCATGGGCCTTTCGGAGCTCCTCTTCTCCTGGATGGGCGACGAGCTGGGCGTGCTGGGGAGCGACCTCGGCCCCGCACCCGTGTTCTTCGCCTCCATAGCCGACGAGAAGGCCCGCAAGCGAGTGTTCGAGCAGGCCTTCGACTCGCTCCTCATGGGGCGGGACATATCGTCCATGGTGGGCGACCAGCGCGTTCCGCGCATCGTCTTCCCGCGCTGGATGCGCGCCTTCCTGGAATCCGTCGGCGTCAAGCTGGTGGAGCCCTTCTACCTGATCGAGGACGGGTTCATCTGGCTGTCCTCCAGCGCCGAGACCCTGGCCGCCTGCGTGGCCGAGTCGCGGGAGGGCAGGCTCCTGGTGAAATCCGAGCGATGGAAGTCGGCCGCCGAAGGGATCTCCCCGGAGGCTTCCGCCATGGTGTACTACAACCTGGACCGAAGCGTGCCCTTCTTCCTCAGGGGCTCGACCGGGCTGGCCCAGGCGCTCAAGCTGTACCGGCGCGGCATCGCCACGTTCCGCACGGACCGCGGGGCCCTGACCCTGGACTTGTCGGCCGTCGCTGTGGCG
>JAKLIU010000260.1 GCA_022709445.1 Spirochaetota bacterium
GTACTCGATGCGCGCCAGGTAGCCGTCGTCGCCCTGTCCGTAGACCCCGTACAGCTCGACGCGCCTCAGGCGCAGGCCCTGCTCCTCGAAGAGCTGGGCCATGAGCACGTGCGTGAGCGGCCGGGGCGTGGACACCCCTTCCAGCTCCATGATGATGGCCCCCGCCTCGTAGGCGCCCACGCCCACGACCACGGAACCGCCGCCGTTCTCCTCCTCGAGCACCACCATGGGCATCGAGTCGGAGTCGGGCATCGCCACGCCCTTGACGCGCACCTTCACCATTCCTTCGTTCATGCGGTAAATGATAGCGCATCGCGCGCCGTTTTCACGCGGAGGCCTTCTATTGACAACGGAGAATTCGAGGCACTAGACTTTCACGGTGCGGCCGACAGCCGCGCGCGGGCATCGCCCCCCATTCAGGGTGCGCCGCTCACGATGTGCGTGCGGAGAGGCGGGGGCTATGGCGGATTTCCTGGCGGATCCCGATTTCGAGGCGTACCGGAAGCTGATCTACGACGAAAGCGGCATTCATTTCTCCGCCACCAACCGCTCCATCCTGGAGAGCCGGCTCAGGGAGCGGCTCAGGGAGAAGAAGCTCCAGACGCCGGCCGAGTACTACGCCATCCTCGTCAAGGACCGGGAGGAGCTCAAGCTGCTCCTGGACTCGGTCACCACCAACCTGACCCGCTTCTTCCGCAACCAGGCCCACTTCGACGCGATCGAGCACTTCGTGGTGCCGGAGATGCTCAAGCTCAGGCAGTCCGAGCGCAAGCTCCGCTTCTGGAGCGCCGGCTGCTCCACCGGCGAAGAGCCCTACACCATCGCCATGCTGCTCCGGGAGATCCTCCCCGCCGGCTGGTCCTTCGAGATCATAGCCAGCGACATCAGCCTCAAGTCCCTGATGGTCGGCAAGGAAGGCTTCTACAACGAGACCAGGATCCAGGGCATACCCGACAATTACCTGGCCAAGTACTTCGAGAAGAAGCCCAACGGCTACCAGATCAAGGACGAGATCCGCAAGACCATACGCTTCGACTACCACAACCTCAAGAACGACTCCGGGGCGCGCAACCTGGACGTGGTATTCTGCCGCAACGTGCTCATCTACTTCGACGAGGCGGCCCAGAAGGCCAGCATCGAGCGGTTCTGGGAAGCCATGGCTCCCAAGTCGTTCCTGTTCATCGGTCATTCCGAGTCGCTCTTCGGCATGAACACCCGGTTCGAGTTCGTGAAGACGGACTGGGCCTGTTTCTACAAGAAATCAATCTAAGGGGACGCACGTGCCTGATCCCATTTCCGTGCTGGTGGTGGACGACTCCGCCCTCATGAGGAACCTCATCTCGCGCATCGTCGACTCGACGCCGGGACTCAAGGTTGCCGACCGGGCCATGAACGGCGTGTTCGCCCTGCAGAAGATCCCGCGCTGCAACCCGGACGTGATCGTCCTGGACATAGAGATGCCGGAGATGAACGGCATCGAGTTCCTGAAGGAGCGCAAGCGGCTGGGCATAGAGATCCCGGTGGTCATCCTGTCCAGCGTGGCCAGGCGCGGTGCCCAGGTGACCATGGAAGCCCTCTCCCTGGGCGCGTCCGACTTCATCACCAAACCATCGGGCTCGGTATCCTCCGACATCCACACCGTGGCCGGCGACCTGGCCCGGCTGCTGGTGGCCTACGGATCCCAGTACCAGAAGACCAGGGGCAAGGAACCGCCCCACTACCACTTCGAGGCGCCCGAGCGCATGTTCGAGCCGGGAGCCGCCCCGCGGGAGCGGGTCCAGCCCGCCGCCCCGGCCCCCAGGCCCGTACCCGCGCGGGAACCCGGCCAGACCGAGATCATTGCCATCGGCATATCCACCGGCGGCCCCAACGCGCTCCGGGAAGTGTTCGCCAGGATCGATCCGCAGCTCAGGCCCCCCGTGGTGGTGGTGCAGCACATGCCGGCCGGCTTCACGGAGGAATTCGCCGCCAGCCTGGACAGGATCTGCCCCCTGGAGGTGAAGGAGGCCGCGGAGGGAGACCTGCTCAAGCCCGGCCGCATCCTGATAGCCCCGGGCGACTGGCACGTCACCGTGGAGAAGCGCCCGCTGGCGGGCGTGGTGCACCTGAACCAGGATCCAAACGAGAACGGGCACCGTCCAAGCGCGGACGTGCTGTTCCGGAGCGTGGCCAGGCACTACGGGAACCATGCGCTGGCTGTCATCATGACCGGCATGGGCAAGGACGGCGCGCGGGAGATCGGTTCCGTGCTCCGGGAGGGCGGCATCACCCTGGGCCAGGACGAGGCGAGCAGCGTTGTCTACGGGATGCCCAAGGTGGCCTTCGAGCTGGGGAACGTCATGGAACAGGTTCCACTGTCCGGGATGGCCGGACGCATCAGCGCCCTGGCTGCCGAAAAAAGATAGCTCCCCGGCAGTCCTCACGCGCCCAGGGATGGCCGCTCTCGTGACCCGTGATTCGGCGCCATCCGCCGAATCACGATGTCTGCGAATGCCAGGATGGCATTCGCAGACTCTTATTGGGCTTGGACCACTTCCTTGACGCCGGGCACGGCCTTTTTAAGGTAGGCCTCGACGCCCTGCTTGAGGGTCATCACGGCCATGGGACACGAACCGCAGGCCCCGGTCAGGCGCACGGTGACGGTGCCGTCCCCGGCCACCGAGACGAGCTCGATGTCGCCGCCGTCAGCCTGCAGCGAAGGGCGGACGTCCTGTATCGCCCTGCTGACACTTTCCATATCCACGTTGGTCTCCTTGCGGCCGTCCCGTGGTCGGAACGTGACCGGATACGCAGAATGTAACGGTCCGGCGTCCGCCGGGTCAAGCGTTCCGGGGGCGGCAAGCGGCCCCCGGAGCCGCGGCGCGTGTAGCGCAAGCCCGCCGAGCCGTGCTAGTATGCGCGCAGCTTCACCGCCAAGGACTCCGAATGTCCCGAACCATCGTTTTCGTCAACCAGAAGGGCGGCGTGGGCAAGACCACGTCGGCAATCAACCTCGGCGCCTACCTCGCCGTGGCCGGCAAGCGCGTCCTCGTGGTCGACTTCGACCCGCAGGCCAACCTGACCAGCGGCGTCGGCGGCAAGTCCGGTTCCCGCGGCTCGTACGAAGTCATCTCCGGCAAGGCCGCCATGCGGGACATCATCGTCCCGACCGTGTTGGGCGGCCTTTTCCTGGCCCCTTCGTCCATAGACCTGTCCGGCGCCACGGTGGAGCTGGTGGACCGCGAGGACCGCAACGACTACCTCAAGCACGCCATCGCCACGGTCAAGGACGACTACGACTTCATCCTGATCGACTGCCCGCCATCCCTGGGCGTGCTCACCCTGAAC
>JAKLIU010000261.1 GCA_022709445.1 Spirochaetota bacterium
GCCTGGCGGGAGGCCTGCGACCTCTCGCCCTGGAACCCGCTCCCGCAGCGCATGCTGGGCGAGGCCCTGCTGGGCCGTTGCCGCGCGGCGGTTGCCGGCAACGGAGGCGCGGCGGGCGAGCAGACGTTCTCGCGCGCCGAGGCGGCCCTGCGCCGCGCCATCGCCCTGGAACCTGGAGACCGCACGAGCTACGCGCTGCTGGCCGAGCTGGAAGCGCTGCGCCGGCTGTCGAAACCGGCAGCCCGGCCTCCGTCCCGGCGGAAAACCGTCCTGGTCACCATCCTGACCCTGTCCCTCTCCGCCGGGCTGGTCGCACTCCTGATCCTCCCCGCGGCGCGAATTCAGGACAGCGGAGGGACGGGCGGCGCTGGAACCGTTGAAGTGATGCCCGCCGCCGTGACGGAAAACCCGCCGGCAAGCGATTCGGGCGGGGAGCGTTCCATACCCGTGGATGCGTTACCCGGGGAGCATGGCCTGGCCTGGTCGTCGATACGGTCGACCCTGGAGGCCTACGACCTGGCCGAGCCTTCGTGGGCCTACCGGCTCGCCGCTTCGGCCATGGCGGGCGGTACGGCCTTCAGGCAGCTCTCCTTCTCCGCGGAGTTCCTGGACGCTTCCGGGTCCACCCTGTTCACCCGCCGCGTCGAAGCGATCGGGGACTGGCAGCCGGTCCACTATCCTGGCGACCGCATCCCTCTGTCCCTCCTGGTCTACGAGAAGGGCCTGCCGCCCCCGATCGCCTCCGTCAGGCTGGCGCCGGCCTTCGAGGAGACCCTGCGGTCGGCCGGTCCGGCCACCGCCGCGAGCCTGCGGGTCCAGGTCCGGGACGAGACCGGTACGGCACTCGGGGCGGGGCTTGCGCTGGCGGCCAGGCGCGTCGAGCTGGTTTCCGGCCTGGGATCCCGCTACCTGTACGTGGATGCCGTCTACGAAAACGCCGGGTCGCGGACCATGACCAGGCTCAAGCTGCGCTGCGAGTGGCTGGACGCCGCGGGCGGCACGGTCGCCCAGGCCTCCGGCTGGGCCTTCATCACGGACGACCCGGTGCTGGAGCCCGGTGCGCGCGGGGTGCACGGCTTCATACTGGAAGGACCGGCGGACGCGGTGCAACCGGCCTCGGTCGCGCTGACGGTGGAGGAAGCCGGGTTCCCCTGATCCGCCTGCCCTGGGCATGAAAAAAGCGCGCCCCTGCGGCGCGCCTTTTCATCCCCGCGGGGAGCTCAGTCCTTGGTCTTGGCCTTGAGCACGGCTTCCTTGAAAGCCTTGCTGAAGGTGAAGCGCGGGACCTTGGTGGCCTTCTTGGCGGCTATCTTGATGGACTCGCCGGTGAGCGGGTTGCGGCCCATGCGCGCCTTGGTGGCGGGCTTCACCTTGACCATCACCTTGCCCATGGTGCCCATGGGGACGCGGTTGCCGGACATGACGCCGGCTTCCACCAGCTCGAACACCGCGTCGATGATCTCGCGGCCTTCCTTGCGGCTGACGCCGCGGGTCTCGGCCACCCAGGCGGCCATGGTGTTCACGGTGTACTTGTCCGGCATGGCGACCTTCTTGGGCGCGGCCTTCTCCGCCTTGGCGGGAGCGGCTTTCTTGGCTGCGGGCTTCTTGGCTACGGGCTTCTTGGCGGCCGCGGGCTTCTTGGCCGCGGGCTTCTTCTCGGTCTTCTTGGTGGTAGGAGCCATGACTGTTCTCTCCTGGTATGTGGTCTGGACCGCCGGCGACGCGCGCCCGCGGGCTGCAACTCTTGCGTGCAGATGCGGAATAATAGTACGAAGCCGCGCCGCGCACAAGCCTTCCGGCGCCGGCGCGCTCCCTCAGCGGTTGTCGCGCCGGTAGGTCTTGCGCTCGATGGCGGGCAGTATGGTCTTGCGCAGCCTGACGGACTTCGGGGTCACCTCGACCATCTCGTCGTCCTGCAGGTACTGGATGGCGCGCTCGAGGGTCATGGGCTGGATGGGCGTCAGGGTGAGCGCCTCGTCCTTGACCGTGGAGCGCATGTTGGACAGCTTCTTCTCCTTGGCCGGATTGACGTTCAGGTCGGAGTCCAGGTTGTGCTCGCCTATGATCATGCCCTCGTAGATCTGCTCGCCTGGCTTGATGAAGATGCGGCCCCGCGGCTCCAGGTGGTAGAGCCCGTAGGTGACCCCGACCCCGGCGCGGTCGGAGACCAGGAAGCCGGTGAAGCGCTCGTTGAAGTCGCCGCGCCACTCCTCGTAGCCGGTGAAGTAGGAGTTCATGATGCCGGTGCCCTTGGTGTCCGTCAGGAAGGCGTCGCGGTAGCCGATGAGCGCGCGCGAGGGCACCGAGAATTCCAGCCGCACCCTGGCCCCGTCGTGGCCGGTCCAGGACAGCATGCGGCCCTTGCGCATGGTCAGCTTCTCCGTGACTATGCCCGCGTGCGTCTCCAGGCAGTCCACGGACAGCCGCTCCACCGGCTCCAGGCGCTTGCCGCCCTCGTGCCTGACTATCACCTCGGGGCGGCTGACGCAGAGCTCGAAGCCCTCGCGCCTGAGCGTCTCTATCAGGATGACCAGCTGGAACTCGCCGCGGCCGCGCACGGTGAAGCCGCCGGAGCCCGTGTCCTCCACCTGCAGGGACACGTTCTTGAGCGCTTCCTTGCGCAGGCGCTCCAGGAGCTGCATGGACTGGAGGTTCTTGCCCTCCAGTCCGGAGAGCGGCGAGGTGTTGACGAAGAACTTCATGGATACCGTGGGTTCGTCTATGACGATGCGCTTGAGCGCCTTGGGCGCGTCGCGCGTGCAGATGGTGTCGCCTATGTGCACGGTCTCTATGCCGGACAGCACCACGATGTCCCCGGGCTCGGCGCTCGCGGTCTCCACCAGCTTGGCGCCGGAATAGGTGTGCAGGCGCGTGACCGCCAGGATTTCCCGCGCGTCGCCCTCGCCGATGCGGACCAGCTTGTCCTCGGACCTGGCCCGGCCGTTCATCACCTTGCCTATGGCCTGCCTGCCGAAGTAGTCGGAGTAGGACAGGTCCGACACCAGCATCTGGAAGGGTTCCCCCGCGGAATAGGCCGGCGCCGGTATGTCGCGCAGGATCGCGTCGAACAGGGGCGACAGGTCCGCGCCTTCACCGTCGGGCGCTTCCCTGGCTATGCCGAGCTTGCCGATGGCGTAGAGCACGGGGAACTCCAGCTGGCGGTCGTCCGCGCCCAGGTCGATGAACAGGTCGTAGATCTCGGAGAGCACCTCCGCCGCCCGGGCGTCGGGGCGGTCGATCTTGTTGACGACCACGATGGGCTTCAGGCCATTGTGCAAGGCCTTCGACAGCACGTAGCGCGTCTGCGGCATGACGCCCTCGGCGGC
>JAKLIU010000262.1 GCA_022709445.1 Spirochaetota bacterium
CTTCCGGCCAGCTTTTGTTGAGGGCGTCCAGGGCGATCATCTGCCTGAGCGCGCACTTGCAGGCCAGGACCGCGTGCTCGGGCTGCGGGATGGGCGCGCCCCAGAAGCACATGATGGCGTCGCCCATGTACTTGTCCAGCGTGGCGCCGTAGTCGAGCGCCAGGTCGGTCATGACCGTCAGGTACTCGTTCAGGTGGTTGACCAGCTCCTGGGGCGTCATGTTCTCAGACAGCGTGGTGAAGCCGCGTATGTCGGAGAAGAACACCGTCAGTTCCTTGTCCACGCCGCCGAGCTCCGGCGGGTCGTTGGCCAGCTGGTCCACCACCTTGGGGCTCAGGTACTTGCCGAAGGTGTCGCGGATCTGCTTCTGTCGCGTTCCTCGGTGAAGACGCGGTACACGACCACGGCTATGAACGTGACGATGGACGCCAGCGCCGGCGTGGCGAAGTGCACCAGGTAGGCCCTGGTGTCGAAGGCCCGGTTCACGCCGAAGAAGTACACGAGTATGAGCGCGAGCGTGATGAAGAACGCCCAGATGGACGGCAGCCTGGAGCTGACGGCTGCTATGAGGAGCGCCACCGCCGCCAGGATCGCCATGTTCACCCAGTCGGGCGCCTCTATGATGAAATTGTCCATGAGGATGGTGTTGAGCGCGTTGGCGTGCATCTCGATGCCGTACATCATGCCCAGGGGCGTGGGCTTCTCGTCCTCGGCCATGCCCGAGGAGAAGGCGCCGACCATCAGGATCTTGTTCTGGACCGCGAGCGTGCGGCGCCATGCGGCCGGGTCGGGGCCGGGGTCCCGGCCGGCGTAGGTGGAGTACGAGCGCACCGGGAAGGTCTGGTGGCCCTCCGGATTGGCGCTCGAGCGGGCGCCCATGAAGTTGACCATCATCTGCCCGAGCGGGTCGATGGGGATGCGGATCTCGGGCACCGCCCTCCTCTCCCCCTCGGCGACCAGGTTGTTGTCGGCGTCGAACTCGTCCGGCCCGGTCTGGATGGTGTACGGCACCAGCTCGCCGGACTCGGGGTCGCGGACCATGGGGGACGGGATGAGTATGTGCGAGCCCGCCACCACCTCCACCTCCTCCAGGGACCGGTGGAAGTAGTTCAGCGCCAGGGAGAGCGTGATGGCCGGCACGAACTCGTCCTTGAAGAACTTGACCACGTGGAAGCTGTCCTCGGGCACGCCGTCCAGGTTGGTGTCCTCGACCCGCATGGGCGCGTCCTTGGCCATCGCGGCCTTCAGGCGCTCGAGATCCTCGGCGGTGATGGGCGTGTGGATGTCGTGGATGCCCCCCCGGTTGTCCTCCCAGGCCAGGTGCTCGAACACCGCCTCGTTGACCGAGTAGCCGGGCGTGAGCTCGTCGAGGCGGATGTCCCGCTGGAACACCGAGGAGCGCAGGATCATGGGCTGGCGGCGGTAGACCTGGTCGGCGTCGGGGAAGAAGTTGGCGTGGCCGTATCCGCCGGCCGCCCGCCCGTAGGGCTCGAGCGGGGGCTCGTAGCCGTACTGCTCCATGATCTTCTTCCAGTCGCCCTTGACGTTGGTGATCCTGCCCTGGGTCTCGTACAGGGCCTGCTGCCTGACGGAGGCCGGGTCGCCCTCGGCCGCCCCGTAGGCCGTCAGGATGGTCTCCAGGAACACGGTGCCGGATTTCTTCATCGCTTCCACGACCAGGGCGTCATTGGTGGGATTGCCGTCCGGCTCGATGAAGAACACGTCGAGGAAGAGTGCGCTCTCGCGGTTGGCCTGGTTGGAGATGCGGGAGAAGGCGTTGACCAGGTCCGCGTGCCTGGACCTGGAGAACGGCCACTTGCCGTACTCCCCGAGGGTCTTCTCGTCGATGCCCAGGATCAGTATGTCCGAGGACAGCTTGAGGTCCTTCTGGGCGAGCACGGCGCCTTCCTGGATGGCCCGCGTGTCCTTCCCGATCTTGATCCGGAAGTGGAGGTCGAGGACGGAGCCCTCCATCTGGTGGAGGATGAAGGTGTTCAGGAACAGGAACAGGAACAAACCGAACACCAATGCGGCGATGACGAACGCAAACCACTTCGCCTCGAAGATCCATGCGCGTTTCCTGGGCATCCTGGCCTCCACCTGAAAAAAAAGGCCCGGCATCGAGGCCGGGCCGCTCGCCGTGCTACGGCGTCACTTGGCAAGTCCTGTCGATCTCAGGAAGATTATACGGTCCCTCGCGAGCTTTGTCCAATCATCATCCTCGCCGGCGGCGACCAGGCGCTCGTAGGCCCCGATGGCCTTGTCGTACTGCTTGGTCTCCTCGTACACGCGGCCGATGGAGAACACCACGCGCGCGGCGCCGGGCGCCCCGGGATAGGCCTCGTCGGCGCGCAGGAGGTAGGCCAGGGCCGCTTCCTTGTCGCCCCGCTCCTCGGCCATGGCCGAGGCGTTGGACAGCGAGGGGGCAGCCAGGTGCGAGGCCGGGTCCTCGTCGGCGACGGATGCGAAGGCCGCTTCCGCCCCGGCGTAGTCCTTCCGGGCGTAGAGCACCCGGGCCACCACGATGCTCGCGCGCAGGGCCCCGTAGCTGCCGGGATGCTTCTTCCTGAGTTCGGCGGTGGCGGCGAGCAGGGCGTCGCCCTGACCGGCCTTCTCGGACTCCGCCGCCGCGGTCCACGCGTCGAAGGACGCCTCTATCGCCTCCAGGGCGGCCGTGGACTTGGTCAGCCTGTCCTGCCGGACGAACGAGTACGCGCCGAGCGCGACCACGAGCGCGAGGATGGCGATCCCGGCGATGATGATCGCCTTGCGGTTGTTCCGGAGAAAATCGTTCAGCTTTTCAGAGAACTTCACTGCTTCGGCGGGCTTGGCCTGGGTAGCGGCCGCCTCGCCCTTCACCTTGTCGGTCATGTCACGTTACTCCTTGGAGTTTGCTATACCCAATTCCTTGATCAGCCTGGAGAGATACGTTCTCTGTATATCCAGCACTTTCGCGGTCTCGGTCTGGTTCCACTGGTGTTCCTCGAGGGCGCTTGCTATGAAATGCTTCTTGAAGATGGTCAGAGCGTCCTTGAGGTTCTTGCCCCTGTATTCGTCCCTGTCGCGGGCCGTCCCGCCCAGCTGGAGGTCCTTGGCGGATATGGTCTTCTCCCTGGCGACGACCACCGCGCGTTCTATGGCGTTTTCCAGCTCGCGCACGTTGCCCGGCCAGGGATGGGACAGCATGAGTTCCATCGCCGAGTCCGTGAACCCGACGAACTGCTTCTTGGTCTCCCTGCCGAACTTCTTGAGGAAGAAGTCTGCCAGCGCGGGGATGTCTTCCTTGCGCTGACGGAGCGGCGTCACGTAGATGGGCAGC
>JAKLIU010000263.1 GCA_022709445.1 Spirochaetota bacterium
GTCCACCGTGCCTATGCCCGCGGTCAGGGGCATGCCGCAGCCGACGATGGCCGTGCCCGCCGGCGAGTGCTCGCGTATCAGGGCCATGCCGGATTTCAGGATCTGGGCCCGCGTCAGCCCCAGTTCGTGGTGGTTTGCCCCCCGCATGCACGCGGAAAACAGGAAGTCGCACTTGAGGTACTCGAAGCCCCAGTCCCGCGTGATGGTCCCGATCACCTCGGCCAGGTACTCGCGGCAGCGCGGGTGCGTGACGTCCAGGCCGTAGTAGAAGCCCTTCCAGGTCGGGTTGTAGCCGGCCTTGATGGCCTGGCCCCATTCGTCCCGCAGGAGGTATTCCGGATGTTCCCGGTAGATGCGCGAGCGGTCGGAGACGGCGAACGGGGCAAGCCAGAGGCCCGGCCTGAGCCCGGCCGCCTTGATCCGGCCCGCCAGCTCCTTCATGCGGCCCCTGAACGCCGGCGCTTCCTCCAGCCAGTCGCCCGTGGCCGCCTGCCAGCCGTCGTCGATCTGGAAGAAGTCGAAGGGCAGCCCGGTGCCGGCCAGGGCCTCCAGGTTGCGGATGAGTATGTTCGGGCTGATCTTCTCGTAGTACTGGTACCAGGAACACCAGCCCAGCTGGTTGCGCTCCGGCCGGACATAGCCGGTGCGGGAGGCGATCTTGGAGAAATAGCGCTCCTGCAGCAGGTGCGACGGGCCGGTGGAAAAATACATGCCGTCCAGGACCAGTTCCTCGCCGGGGGCGAGCACCTTGCGGCCGAAGTCGTAGATCAGCTCGAAGTAGCTGCGCCGCTTCTCCTTGGGGTGCAGGTTCAGGATGATGTAGACGAACTGGTCGAAGGGCGGGAGCTGGCCCACCAGGATGCCCTGCCCGCCGTCCAGGTCGGACAGCACGGTGTACATCTCCGAACTGAGCATGCCCGGCGTGTTGGACGGCAGGTTGGCCAGGTTGGAGCTGACCATGGACACCAGGCGGAGCCTGGGCCTCAGGGGCTTCTCGTTCATGCGGTAGCTGCGGCTGGTCGACCAGGACTGGTGCCCGTTGCGCATGAAGGACACCCTGGCCGGGTCGAAGTCCTCCAGCATCGCGTCCAGGCCCCGCCAGGCGGGGAAGCGCAGGCGCGTGATGCGCATGCTCCGGGCCATCCGGTTCCTGAGCCTCAGCGAGTAGCGGGTGCTCAGGCCGTCAGGCAGGTCCTCGGCCTTGATGGACAGGGTCACCCGGTCGTTGAAGTACTCGATGGAGCCGTCATCGCCGGGCAGGGCCTCCAGGGCGCAGCTCTCCCGGACGGTGCCGGACTTGGTCTCTATGGATGCCCTCGGGAACAGCCGGGCGAACGAGTTGTACAGGAACGAAGGTATTGCCATGGAACCCCCGGTTCCGAGTATACCCGCCGGCCGAGCCGAGTCAATGCGGAGAGGCTCCGCGCGCCCTTCGCGGCGGGCACCCGGAGCGCGGGGAGCCCGGCAACCGGACTTGCGCCGCCCGGGCCGGCCGGGCGATAATCCGGGCGGGGGACTCATGGAAAAACAGCTGATCGTCAAGAACCTTCCGTTCATCAGGATCCTGCCGGCCTGGGCGCAGGAGCTGTCCTACAAGTACCTGTCCAAGACCACCAACCTGTACATCATCCACGGCAACATACGGGACTTCCTCCCCCACAAGATGAACGAGGGCGAGTTCAACTTCGTCAAGATCCAGGATTACATATCCGAGGTGATGTTCGGCAACCGCGACATCATCGTCTTCTGGGACCGCTCCTCGGGCGTCAGCTTCTGCACCGACGACATGCAGCGGGACTACCTCAAGGCCATGCGCGAGAAATTCCCGGACACCCCCGCGGAGGACCTCTGCTCCGCGGACCCGGAGGTGGCCTTCAGGATGCTGGAACGCTGGTTCCTCCTGAACATCCCGCAGAAGAAGCGCATCGTCCTGATCGTGGACTACGCGGAGACCATCCTGCCGGCCGGAGAGGTTGCCAAGCTGGACGACGCCGACCGCTACTGCTTCGTCACCCTCAACCGCTGGTCCCACGACCCCGTGTTCACCCGCGGCGACGTGTCCATCATCCTCCTGTCGGAGAACCTGTCCGACCTCAACCCGCGCGTCGTGGCCAGCCCGTCCACCATCAAGGTGGAGATCCCCATACCCGACGAGCCGGTACGCAGCTCCTTCCTGGAGTTCCTGGACGGCAAGGGCACCCTCCTCCTGGACCGGGGCCTGTCGCCTGCCGCCGTGGGGGCCATCACCTCGGGCCTCAACCTGGTCAACCTCAACCGCCTGGCGGCCGAGAGCTGGCAGGAGGACAAGCCCATCAACATGGACTACCTCAAGGCCAAGAAGCGGGAGATCATCGAGAGCGAGGCCGGTGGGCTCCTCGAGTTCCTGGAGACCGAGCACGACCTGTCCTACGTGTCCGGCCACGACTTCGTGCGCAAGCGTTTCAAGCACGCCGCCCGCGCCCTCAAGCAGGGCCGGCTGGACGTCCTGCCCATGGGCTACCTGATCGCCGGCCCGGTGGGCACGGGCAAGAGCTTCATGGTCAGCGCCTTCGCCGGCGAGATCGGCGTGCCCATGGTCAAGTTCAAGAACTTCCGCTCCAAGTGGCAGGGCGTCACCGAGTCCAACCTGGAGAAGGTCCTGACCATACTCAAGGCCATGTCGCCCGTGGCCGTCATGATCGACGAGGCCGACGCCTTCCTGGGCGACCGCGACCAGGAGGGAGACTCCGGCACCTCCAACCGCATCTTCGCCCAGCTGGCCAGCTTCATGGGCAACACCGAGTACCGGGGCAAGATCATCTGGTTCCTCATCACCTGCCGCCCGGACCTCATACCCATCGACCTGAAGCGCCAGGGCCGGGCGGAAGAGCACCTCGCGCTCTTCTACCCCGACTCCGACGCCGACAAGGAAGCCCTCTACGACGTCCTCGTGCGCAAGCTGGACATGCAGATACGCAAGTTCCCCATTGGCGAGCTCCTGCGCAAATTCAAGCACGACTTCTCCGGCGCGGACCTGGAGGCGGTGCTCATACGCGCCAAGCTCAAGGCGACCATGGACGGCCGCGCCTACGTCACCCGCGAGGACATGGACGAGACCATGGCGGACTTCGTGCCGCCGGCCTACCCCCACGAGATCGAGCTCCAGAACCTGGTCGCCGTCCTCGAGTGCAACAGCAAGGAGATGGTTCCCCGCCGCTTCCAGAACCTTGACCGCACCCGCCTGGTCAAGGACATCCAGGAACTCAAGAGCCTCCTCGGGGAGCGGTAAGGAAGGGGGAAGGGGGGAAAGCCTTCCCCCTGCGCCGCACA
>JAKLIU010000264.1:0-3008 GCA_022709445.1 Spirochaetota bacterium
TGACGGCGTCGCCGGTCACGGCGTTGACCGTCAGCGGGCCGGAAACCAGGCTGTAGCTCCAGGTCCCGGTGCTGGCGGGCGCGCTGGTGATGATGGGCTGGCTCAGGACGAAGTCCGGGTCGCCCCAGGTCTTGGAAAGGTTGGGGAAGCTGGAGAGCGTTGGCGTTCCCTTGTTCACGGTGAGCGTGGCGGTCTTGGTCCCGGCCAGGTAGTCCGGCGGGGCGGCGGCTTGGCTGGCCGTGATGGTGGCCGTGCCGGCCCCGACTATGGTGACCGTGTCGCCGCTGACCGTGGCCACGGCGCTGTTGTCGCTGGAGTAGGTGACGGCGCCCGAACTGTCCGTGACCAGGGCCGGCAGGGTGTACGGCGCATCGCCGTAGGTCAGGGTGAAGGGGCCCCAGGTGCCGAAGGTCGGGCTCACCGGCGTCCCGCCGGCGGAAACCGTCAGGACGCAGGTCCCGGCTGCCGCGCTGGCGTCCCAGAAGCCCCAAGGCGCCTGGGAGGCGCTGATGGTCGTGGTGCCGGTGGTGAGCATGGTGACCAGTCCGGTCACCGGGTCTATCGTCGCCACGGCTGGATTGGAACTGGTGAACGCGAACGCGCCTCCCGAGGGGCTTGAGGGCTTGATGGCGAAGGGCGCGGCGCCCAGGGTTTTGGTCAGGTCCGTCATGCTCACCGTGGGGACATACAGGGTGCCCGCGGGGGCCGCGAGCAGCGAGCCGAGATTCACGGCGCCGGCGGCGGGATTGTACACGATGAAGTAGTGCTCCAGGCTCGAAGGCGTGGTGAAGTCGACGCCCGAGCCGTCCCCGCGCGGGATGAAGGGGATGCGCGTGCCGTCCGCCAGGCGCAGGCTGACCTCCAGGCCGGCGGCCGCCGGAAAGGACCAGGCCGCGAAGGCCGGCGAGCCGGTCAGGGATCCGGGCAGGAATTTGCACACGAGCGAACTGCGCGCCGGGATCGTCTGCGCCAGGCTCAGGTTGTCGGGCACCAGCTCCAGCATGGAGGGGAAGGCCGCCGTGGGCATGAGCACCAGCTTGAGGGGCAGGGGCTCGGCATCCGACGGGACCAGGAACTCGGCGTAGGCGCGCGATATGGCCGTGCCCGAGCCGTCCAGCCCGCTCACCGTGATGGCCAGCGGGGTGTCGGGAGGCACGCCGATCACGGCCTTGCCGCTCACCCAGCCCGTGGCCGGGTCCCAGGAAACGGGAATCGCCATGTCGATGTTGGCCGCGGTGAAGGGATCCAGGCTGCGGACTTCCAGGGCCAGGCTGCGCATCTCCGGCAGGAGGAAGCGGGCGCCCGGATTGGCGGCCTGCACGCTGGTGAAATCGGCGGCCAGCTCGAATTGCAGGGACAGCTCCGCCGTGGAGCCCTTGCCCAGGACCGGGCTCGCGCAGGAAAAGGCCAGGGCGGCGCAGGCCGCCAGGCCAAGGGTGGCGGAGATCGCGAAACGCGCGAATGACCTGTGTCGGTTCCTGTCCATGGGGCCTCCCGGGCTATGCTCCAAGTGTAGCCCACCCGGGAGGGAATTGCCAAAGGCCCGTCAGTCGCCGGCTTCCGGGCTGTACCAGGTGCCGCAGGGCCTGAACCCGAGGGCCAGGGCTATGCCCCGGGAGGCTGGGCGGGAGTCCGCGGCCCTGATCAGGGGGATGCGGCCCTTCTCCAGGATGGCCCGCGCCAGGGCGGCCGCGCAGGCTTTGCCCCAGCCGGAACCGCGGGCCTCCGGCCGGGTCACGTAGCCGATGTCCCATACCGGACCATCGTCTCCTGCGGAGCCGTCGTCTCCTGCGGAGCCGTCGTCTCCTTCCCCGGCCAGGAAAGGATAGGCGCTGGCCTTGGCCATGAGCGCGCCGCCGGAGAAGGCCCCGAACACCAGGTCGTGGTCCAGCTCCACGTAGCCGGCGTCCAGGTCGTCGGCGCTGCAGGCTGCGTCCAGCTCGGCAAAGGCGGCCGCGTCCTCCGGCGACAGGCGGCGGACCAGGGCCCCCGGCGGCTCGACGGGAGCGCGGAAGTCCCGAGCGTCGAGGCGGTACAGCTTGTCGGCCTCCAGGACGGCGTCGGTCATGGCCTGGAACCAGGCGCGCAGTTCCGGAAGCCCGCTGGCGCTGCCTGCCGCCTGGGCGGACCAGGCGTCGAAGACCGACCCGTTGAGCACCGCGAAGGCCCCGTCCCCGGTTTCCACGATGTCCAGAAGGCGATCGGCAGGCTTGCGGCGCCGGTAGGCGGCGAAGCCCGTGGCAGGGTCGACGACCGATCGTTCCCGGTCGGCGGAGAAGCCGTCCAGCCACCATTCCCTCATGTCGAGGCCGGAACCGGAGCGCGCGTCCATGGTCGCCGTCCCTCAGAGCGAGCGGTCGTCGACGCCCTCGAGCCAGCGCTCGATGGGCTCGAAGGTGGAGCGTATGGTGCCGTCCACGAAGGGATCGTGCAGGTGAGCCTCGGCCACCAGGGCGGTGAAGGGCAGGGAGCCGCCCAGGCCGCAGAGGTGGAGGTAGTCCTTCCAGGCCGACTCGCGGTCCGCCATGGACCGGCCCCAGAACTCGTAGGCGCAGACCTGGGCCAGGGTGTAGTCGATGTAATAGAAGGGATCCTCGAAGATGTGGCCCTGCCGGTACCAGAAGCCGCCGCCGGCCAGGAAATCGTCGTCCCCGTAGTCGCGCAGGGGAAGGTACTTTTTCTCGATCGCGAGCCAGGCTTGCTTGCGCTCTGCGGGGCCGGCCTCGGGGTGTTCGTACACCCAGTGCTGGAACTCGTCCACGGTGACGCCGTAGGGGATGAACAGGATGCCGGCCGACAGGTGGGAGAACTTGTACTTGGCCTCGTCCGGGCCGAAGAAGTCCTTCATCCAGGGCCAGGCCAGGAACTCCATGCTCATGGAATGGATCTCGGCCGCCTCGTAGGTGGGGAAGAAGTACTCGGGCGTGCCGAAGCGCCTCGAGCGCCAGGCCTGGAAGGCGTGGCCGGCCTCGTGGGTGAGCACGTCCACGTCGCCCGAGGTGCCGTTG
>JAKLIU010000264.1:3018-3306 GCA_022709445.1 Spirochaetota bacterium
AAGTTCGAGAAGATGAAGGGCGCGCTCTCGCTCGCGATGAAATTGCAGTAGCCGCCGCCGGCCTTGCCCGCCCGGGTTTCCAGGTCCATGAGCTCCCGGGCGTTCATGTACTCGAAGAACTCGGCGGTTTCCGGGGACATGGCCGCGTACATCTTCCGGCCCTTGTCCAGGATCCAGGCCCCGTCGCCCTTGGGCGTGGCGTTGCCAGTCAGGTATTCGAGGCCCTCGTCGCAGAACTGGAGGGCGTCCAGCTTGAGGCGCGCGGCCTGGCGCTTCCAGAGCCGGTTC
>JAKLIU010000265.1 GCA_022709445.1 Spirochaetota bacterium
GGGCATGCGGCCCGGCGAGGCCCTGCGCTGCTCGCACGCCTCCTCCGCGCCCGCCGGCTGCGGCACCACCTCGTTCTGCGCCTTCTGCGGCGCGGCCTCGGCCATCATGCAGGCCCTGTCCGGGACGGAGGCCTCCGAGGAGTGCGTCATCCAGCGCGGGTCGGAGGCGTATTTCGAGGCGCTGAACCTCCTGGTCTGGAGCAAGCCCTTCGCGGCCGGGGGCGGGAACTTCGTGCTGTTCACCATCCGCGACGTGTCCGCCGAGAAGCGGCACGAATTCCTGGAACGGCTCTTCTACCACGACATAGGGAACACCGTGGCCGGGATCCGCGCCATGGTGAGCCTGATGGAAACCGACGGCGACGGCGGCGAGAGCGCCTGCCCCGACTGCATGGAGCTCCTGGATTCCGCCACCGAGCAGCTGGTGGAGGAGATCGATTCCCAGCGCTCCCTCAAGGCCGCCGAGGCGGGGACGCTCATGCCCGACATGGTCCCGGTGGAGCTCGGCGCCCTGGCCATGAAGACCGCCGCCCTGCTCAAGTACACCCTGTACAGCCGCGACGTGCGCCTGGAGACGGTGCCGGCCGGCCGGCCCGTGACCGTGGTCTCCGATCCCGTGCTCCTCCGCCGCGTGGTGGGCAACATGCTCAAGAACGCGGTCGAGGCTTCCTCCCGCGGCGAGACCGTCAGGCTGGGGGTCGAGGAACGGGACGGCCGGGGGGTCGTCTGGGTCTGGAACCCCGCGGTCATGGCGGATGAGGCCAGGCACAGGATCTTCCAGCGCTCGTACTCCACCAAGGGCCGGGGCCGTGGCCTTGGCTCCTACAGCATGAAGGTCCTGGCCGAGCGCTACCTGGGCGGCAGTGTCGGGTTCCGGTCCGGGGAGGGGGAGGGCACGGTCTTCGAGGTCTCCCTGCCGGGGACGGGGGAGTGCGCCGGTGGCTGAGCGGCCCGCCAACGGGGGCAGGTCCGTCGCGCTGGACGCTCTCAGGGGCGCGCTGGTCCTGTTCATGGCGGCGTACCATGCCGTGTACGTGGCCGTGCTGTTCGGGCTGTCCGCCGTGGACCTGTGGCACGGCTTCTGGTGGCTGTTCCCGCGCGCCATAGCCGCCGGGTTCATCGCCCTGTCCGGCTGGAGCCTGGCAGTCAAGCGGGAGGGCGGCGCCCCGTTCCGCTCCTTCCTGAAACGCGCGCTCCGCCTGGCCCTGCCGGCGGCCTGCGTGAG
This sequence comes from Spirochaetota bacterium, assembly GCA_022709445.1. Lineage (GTDB taxonomy): Bacteria > Spirochaetota > Spirochaetia > Treponematales > UBA12059 > JAKLIU01. Next base: position 1,226 of record JAKLIU010000265.1, read on the forward strand.
CGCGGTGAGCATGCTGATGTTCGGGGACTCCTGGGTGTTCTTCGGCGTGCTGCACCTCCTGGCCCTCTCGTCCATCCTGGCCTGGCCCTTCCTGGGCCGGCCAGTCGCCGGCCTGGTCGCCGGGGGCCTGGTCCTGGCGGCCGGCTTGATCCTGGGACCGTACCGCTGGGACGGGGCCTGGCTGGCCTGGCTGGGCTTCAGGCCTGAGGGCCTCTACCCGGCCGACTACCTGCCCGTCCTGCCCTGGTTCGCCTGGTGCCTGTTCGGCGCGTCCATCAGGACGATGGCGGCCCGGAGCCTGTCGCGGCGCTTCTCGACCCCTGCCGGGCCGGCGGCGATCCCCCTGCGCGCCCTGGCCTTCCTGGGAAGGCATTCCCTGGCCTTCTACCTGGCCCACCTGCCGGTACTGTACGGCCTCGGCTGGCTGGTCTCCCGCGCGCTCGCGTCGCGCTGAACCCGGCCGCGTCCGCGAAGCGTCGCGGAAACGGTTGCAGGGAGCCGCGCTTGGGCGTATCCTTGCAGCATGGCCATAACCCTGCATTCCGACGGAGCCGCCCGCGAGGTCACCGGTTCCAAGCACACGCTCGAGGTCGACGGCAAGCGTTACCTCATCGACTGCGGCGCCTTCCAGGGCAAACGGGAGGAGAGCGACAAAAAGAACCGCGCCCTCGTCCCCGATCCCGCTTCCATAGACGCCGTCATCATGACCCACGCCCACTTCGACCACTGCGGCATGCTGCCCCTGCTGGTCAAGCGCGGCTTCAAGGGCAATGTCTGGTCCACCCCGGCCACCCGGGACCTGGCCGGACTGATCATGATGGACTCCGCGCGCATCCAGGCGCGGGACGCGGAGTACCTGTCCAAGCAGGCGGGCAAGAAGGGACAGAACTTCGACTGGAAGCCCCTGTACGACGAGCAGGACGCCGTGGAGGCCGCCGGGCAGTTCGTCACGGTCAACTACGACCGTCCCTTCACCGTCGAGGGCGGGCCGCTGGTCACCTTCCGGGACGCCGGCCACATCCTCGGCTCGGCCACGGTCCACGTGACGGTGGAAGGCGCGGGCGGGAAAAAGACCCGCATCGGCTTCTCGGGGGACCTCGGCCGTCCCGACAAGCCCATCATCCGCGACCCGGCCCCCATGGCGCCGGTGGACTACCTGGTGCTGGAGAGCACCTACGGCGACCGCAGGCACGAGTCGTCCGTGGACGCCCAGGACCGGCTGGCCAAGGTGGTGTCGGACACCGTCAAGCGGGGCGGCAAGGTGATCATCCCGGCCTTCGCGGTGGAGCGCACCCAGGAGCTGGTCTACCACCTGCACCTCCTGTCCGACGCCGGCCTCATCCCCAAGGTCCCCATCTGGGTGGACTCGCCCATGGCGGTCAACGCCACGTCCATCTTCCAGGTCCACCCCGAGTGCTACGACCGGGAAACCCACGAGGCCTTCCTCAAGCACCACGTGAACCCATTCGGCTTCAACGAGCTCAAGTTCTCCACCAGCGTGGACGACTCCAAGATGCTCAACAGGCTCCAGGGACCGGCCATCATCATATCGGCCGACGGCATGTGCGAGGCCGGCCGCATCCAGCACCACCTGATCCACAACATCTCGGACGACCGGAACACCATCCTGATCGTGGGCTACATGGCGGCCAACACCCTCGGGCGCCGCATCAAGGACGGGCAGAAGCAGGTGCGCATCCACGGCGAGCCCTTCACCGTCAAGGCCCGCATCGAGGAGATCAAGGCGTTCAGCGCCCACGCCGACTACGTCGAGACCTGGGATTGGCTGTCCAAGACCGACCTCTCGTCGCTCAAGACCGTCTTCCTGGTCCACGGCGAGGACGAGGCCCTGGCCGCCTTCAAGAAGTTCCTGGAGGGCAAGGGCCTCAAGGATGTGAGGATCGTGGAGTACGGACAGAGCTACACGCTGGATTGAGGATGGGCCGGAAGGGCAGGTACCGGTCCTTCCGGCCGAGCGGCGGGTCAGTCGGCGGCGTCGAGCTTGGCCACGCGCCGGCCGTGCCTGTCCCCCTCGAAGCCCGCGGCCATGTAGGCGTGGACCATGTCCAGCACCGGCACG
>JAKLIU010000266.1 GCA_022709445.1 Spirochaetota bacterium
CCAGCATGTTCATCACCAGGCGCGGGGAGAACTTGGCCATGCGCTCGTCGAACAGGGCGCGGCTGGCAGGGTCGGCTTCGCGGACCCTGCCCAGGATCTCCGGCACGTAGGCGCGCTGGAGCGAGCCGCCGTCCTTCCTGAGCGATTCCAGGATGGCCCGGGCCCTGGTCTTGGGCCTGAAGCTCTCCCACATCAGCCTGAACACCACGTTCTTGAGGAAGAGGTAGGCGTTCAGGGTGGCGGTGAGCGTCGGCGCCGTGACGATGATCCCCCGGCCGGACAGGAGGAAGAAGTCCAGGATGTTCGCCCCGGTACCGGCTCCCAGGTCCAGGATCAGGTAGTCCGCGTCCAGGGACAGGAGGTGCCGGGCCAGCTTGTTCTTCTGGGGCATGCCTATGTTGGCCAGCCCGGGAATCTCGGCGTCGCCGGCCACGAAGCTCAGGTTGGGATAGTCCGTATCGTGGATGATCTCGTTGAATTCCAGCTTGGAGCCGGAAAGCCAGGTGCCCAGCCCGTCCTTGGGCGAGGGGACGCCGAGGGTCAGGTGCAGGTTGGAAGCGCCGAGGTCCAGGTCCACCAGGGTGACGGACTTGCCCGCCCGGGCCAGGGCGATGGACAGGTTGGCCGCCAGCAGGGATTTACCGACGCCGCCCTTGCCGCTCGCGATCGGTATCACGTGCATGTCACTTGGCCTCCACCGGTTCGATGTACGGCTCGTCGCGGGACCGTTCCGCGCCTTGCCCGTCTTCCCGCCGCGCCAGGAGCAGGACCAGGCCGGAGGCCAGGTCCCAGGCGGCCACCAGGCCCAGGATGGCGAGGTCGGACGCGCGGACGGGGGCGGCGCCGCGCAGGGAGGAGAGCAGCGAGGGCAGGGCCAGGAGGGCGCTGGCCAGGGCCAGCACCTTGCCCACCAGGAGGAGCTGCCTGAAGCTGCCGTACCGGCGGGGATCCAGACCCAGGAAGAAGAACGCCGCCACCATGAGCAGCTGGGGCGAGGAGAGGAAGCGGAGCACCTGGGGGGAGGCATCCTGCCCGGCCAGCGCGGAAACCCCGCGCGAGACGAGGAAATACCGCGCAAGCTCCACGCCGGCAAAGGCCAGGAAGACGGATTTGGTTCGCATGTGGGTGCAAGTGTACTCGCGGGGCGGAGGCCGCGTCAAGAAAAGCCCCCGACGGCGGGCGCCGGGCGGGCGGCGGCGGGTGGTTGACCAAGCTCTTCCAATCTTCCGATACTATGTGCATGAACACAGACAACACGCGGAAACGCGAAAGCATGACCTGGAGCGCCATGGCGGCGCTCGTCGTGCTCGCCTCTGCCCTTTCCTTCAGCGCTCCCGCGGTACACGCCCAGGACGCCCAGGCGGACACCCAGCGCTACGCGTCCATCTTCCAGAGCGCCTTCAACTTCATATTGGAGAACTACGTGGACGCGGTGGATCCGCAGGTGCTCTACGAAGGCGCCATGCAGGGCATGTTCGACGCCCTCGGAGACCCCTACTCCACCTTCCTGACCGAGCAGATGATGAGCGACCTGAGCGACACCACCACGGGCCGCTTCGGCGGCATCGGCCTGTACATATCCAAGCCCGTGGCCGATCCGAAGGCGCCGGACAAGCGCCTGTTCGTGGAGGTGGTCTCCCCGATAGAGGACACGCCCGGCTGGCGGGCGGGCATCATGCCCGGGGACCGCATCACCCACATAAACGGGGAGCCCACCGAGCCCCTGACCATGGACGACGTCCTCAAGCGCCTGAGGGGCGTGCCGGGCACCGACGTGACCATCACCATCCTGCGCGGCACGGGGCTGGTGTTCGACGAGACCGTGTCCCGGGCCATGATCGAGGTGCCGACGGTCAAGCGGGCCATGCTGCCCGGCGGCACCGGATACCTGCGCATCATCGAGTTCACGCCCCAGACCGTTTCGCGGGTCCGCGAGGCCCTCGACTGGTTCAAGGCCCAGGGCTACAAGGGCCTGGTCATCGACCTGCGCAACAACCCCGGCGGCCTCCTGCAGTCCGTGGTGCAGGTGGCGGACCTCTTCCTGGCCAAGGGCGTCATCGTCTCCACCAAGTCGCGCAACGTCTACGAGAACGCGGTCTACAACGCCAAGTCAGACCTGGCGGTTCCCCTGGACCTGCCGGTGGTGGTGCTCATCAACAAGGGCTCCGCCAGCGCCTCCGAGATCCTCGCCGGCGCCCTCAAGGACCAGAAGCGGGCCTACCTGGTGGGCGAGAATTCCTACGGCAAAGGCTCGGTGCAGCAGATACTGCCCATCGGCGACACCGGCTTCAAGCTCACCATGTCCCGCTACTACACGCCCAGCGACGCAAACATCGACAAGACCGGCATAGCCCCGGACCTGGAAATCGCGGAACCCGCGCTGACCGAGGCGGAGGAAGCCTCCCTGTCCGACCTGATCGCCCGCGACGTGTTCGCCAACTTCGCCGCGGCCAACCCCGGCGCCACCGCCGCCCAGATAGAGCTGTTCGTGCGCGGCCTCCGGTCGGCCGGCTCCCCGGTCTCCGAGCGCGTGCTCAAGAAGCTCCTGCGGAACCAGCTGGAACGCACCTCGATAGCCCCCGAGTACGACCTGGAGTACGACCTGCAGCTCAAGGCGGCCATGGAAGTGCTTTCCGGAGGCCAGTACACCACCCTGGTGGCCCAGGCCAGGTCGGTCCGCGACCTGCAGGCGGCCGCGGCGGCGGCGGCCACGCCCTGACGGGCGGACAGGGCAGTGCGCCAGTTCCTCCTGCCGCCCGCCTGGGACGGCGGGCGGAGCGTGACCGTCACGGGCAAGGATGCCCGGAGGCTCGTGAGCGTCCTCCGGCTCCGCCCGGGCGATTCGTTTCCCGCCATGGCCCCGGACGGCCGCCGCTTCAGCTGCACGGTGGTGTCCGCCGGCCCGGCCGGGCTGGTGGCCGACCTGTGTCCTTCCATGGAATCGCCCCCTGAGGGCGTCCCGCTCCCCGACCTCCGCTCCGGCTCCCGCCCGGAAGCCCGCCAGGCCGTCCCGGACCGGGTCCCCGCAACCACCGACGCCGCCCGTCCCGCCCTGCCCCGCATCGTGCTGGCCGTGGGGCTGCTCAAGGGATCCAAGCTGGACGAGGTGGCGAGGGCCGCCGCGGAAGCTGGTGTCTCGGCCATAGTACCGCTGCGCACCGAGCGCACCGTGCCCTCCGGCGATCCCGCCGCCCGCGTGGCCAGGCTGGGACGGATAGTCTCGGAAGCGCTGGGCCAGTCGGGCTCGCCGGTGGCCACGCGGGTGCTCGAACCCGCGGGCCTCGGGGACCC
>JAKLIU010000267.1 GCA_022709445.1 Spirochaetota bacterium
TCTTTCCCTACGGCAACGACGAGGTGTTCTTCCTTTACGGCGTGGCCTACGAGCAGGATACGCCCTTCCGCAACATCAAGAAGGCCTACGAGTACTACAAGCGCGTCCGCGACGAGTATCCCCGCAGCAAGCGCTGGCGCGAGGCCGCCGACCGCATCGCGTACCTGGAGCGGCACTACTTCGGGCTGCGCTGAACCTCGCCGCCCGACCGCGCTTTACGGCACCGGCCGGGCGATGCTATCCTCCTGAACATGGAAACCCTGAAACTGTATTATGAGCAACCCTCGACCGCATCGTGCGAGGCGACCGTCCTCTCCGTCATGCCCGCCGGCGGCCAGTCGGAGCTGGTCCTGGACAGGACGCCCTTCTACCCCGAGGGGGGCGGCCAGCCCTGCGACCTGGGCACCATCGGAGGCTTCAGGGTGGTCTCGGTCAGCGAGCGGGACGGCGTCGTCTCGCACCGGCTGGACACCGGGACCGACGGGCTCGGGCGGGCGGGCCTGGCTCCCGGATCCTTGACCCTGGCGTCCGTGGACATGGAGCGCAGGCGGGACCACACCGAGCAGCACACCGCCCAGCACCTGCTCTCCGCCACCGTGCTCAGGATGCTGGGCGCGCCCACGCGTTCCTTCCACCTGGGCGAGCGCGAGTGCGTGATAGACGTGGACATCCCGGCCATCGAGCGGGAGGACGCCGACGCCGTTGCGGCGGAGGTCATGCGCGCGGTGCGGGACGGCTACCCGGTGCGCACCCACCTCTGCCCGCCCGAGGATCCCGGATCATTCCCGCTCCGCCGCAAGCCGCCCGAGGACGCCGCGGTCCTCCGGATCGTGGAGCTCGACGGCCTGGACTACACGCCCTGCTGCGGCACCCACCTGAAAAACAGCTCGGAGATCGGCCTGTTCCGCATCCTCAGGACGGAGAAATACAAGGGCATGACGCGCATCCATTTCCTGGCCGGGGGCAGGGCCTACGCCGGGCACGTCCGCCTGTCCGGGCTGGCCCGTTCCCTGGCCGCGGCCTTCGGCTGTTCCGAGGAGGAGATCGCGGACGCGGCCGCATCGGGCATCGAGCGCGCGCGCCGGGCGGAAACCGGCCTGGATGCCGCCCTGGACCGGATCGCGGAGCTGCAGGCCGCGCTGCTGGCTTCCCGCTTCCCCGGCCCGGGCCCCGTGTCGGAGACCCTGCCCGATTCAGGTTTCGACGGCGCTTCCCGCCTGGCCAAGGCCCTGGCGGCCGCGGGCAGGGTGGGCATAGTCGCGGGACTCCTGGAACCCAAGGCGGCGGCAGCCTCGCCCGCCGGCGGGCCGGCCCTGGGGGAACGGCTCAAGCCGCCGATGGCCGCCCTGGGCGGGAAGGGCGGCGGCGGACCCACGTACTTCCAGGCCGCCTTCCCCGACCAGGCCGCGCTCAGGGCCTTCATGGACGCAGCCGCGGCCGCCCTGGCGTGAAGCTCCTCCTGGTCGGGGTCAACGCCCGCTGGACGCACTCCAACCTGGCCCTGCGCTGCCTGCGCGGGGCAGCCGAGGCCGGGTTCTCCCGTTCCGCCGATCCTGCTTCCCATTCGGTGGAGCTGCGCGAGTACGAGATCAACCAGGGCAGGCTGTCCATCGTGCGCGACATCGCGGCGGCCGCACCCGACGCGGTGGCCATTTCCGTGTATATCTGGAACTCCTCCCTGGTCGCGTCGATACTGCCGGACCTGCGGGCCCTGCTCCCGCGCGCGAGACTGGTCGTCGGCGGGCCGGAGGTTTCGTACCGGGCCGAGGCCTGGCTGGAACGCTGTCCGGACACGGACCTGGTGGTCACGGGCCCGGGCGAGGGAGCGGTCGAGGACCTGGCCGCAGCCGGCTTCAGCCGTGATCCGGGCACGGGCAGGATACTGGCCGGCAGGCCCGTCGACTTTCCTAGCAGTCCCTTCCCGTACCGCGATACCGACTGGCCCGGCCTGGCGGGACGCTACCTCTACTACGAGTCGTCCCGAGGCTGTCCCTTCTCCTGCAGCTACTGCCTGTCCTCGCGCTCCGACCAGGCGCAGGTCTTCAAGGACGTGGCCACGGTGATGGACGAGCTGTCCGCGGTCGTCGCCGGCGGACCCTTCCTGGTCAAGTTCGTGGACCGCAGCTTCAACGCCGATCCCGCCCGCGCCCGCGAACTGTGGCGGCTCATCATCCTGCGCTGGGCGGACGCCGGCTGCCGCTTCCACTTCGAGGTGCACCCGGGGCTCCTGTCCGGGCCGGACTATGCCGTGCTCGCCAACGCGCCCGCCGGCCTGTTCCAGTTCGAACTGGGCGTGCAGACGGTGCACGGGGCCACCCGGAGTATCATCCGCCGCGGCGGGGACTGGGAGCGGGAACGGACGGCCATCCGGGCCCTGGCCGGCCTGGGCACCGTCCACCTGCACCTGGACCTGATAGCGGGCTTGCCCGGCGAGGGGATGGCCGAGCTGGGAGCATCCTTCGACGAGGCGATCGCCCTGGGGGCGGACCACCTGCAGCTCGGGTTCCTGAAAGGCCTGCCGGGGACGGAACTCCGCGAGCGGGCGGCCGGTTTCGGGGCCGTGTTCCAGGCCGACCCGCCCTACGAGGTGCTCCGCACCGACGCCCTTGATTCCGGGGAGCTGTCGCTGCTGTCGGGCATCGCCACGCTGGTCGACGGCCTGGCCAACCGGCAGGAGTTCCGGGAGACGCTGGCACGGGCCTACGCGACGGCCGGCTCGCCCTTCGCGGCGTTCCGCTCGATGGCCGGGTACTGCGGGCTCGCGGGATTCGACGCGCGCACGCGGGACCGGGCCAAGCTGGCGGCCATGCTGGAGGGCTTCCTGTCCGGAAGGGCATGAGGGACCGGCGCCGGGCTAGAGTTCCAGCGGCCTGCGGTTGTCCGCCAGGCGACGGGAGATGTAGTCGCGGTCCAGGCCCAGGTCCCTGGCGACCAGGCGCAGCTGGTCGGCCGACAGGAGGTTCTGTTCCGCGTACAGGAAGCACAGGGCCTTCTCGGCGATGCAGGGCACGCGCAGCGAGGCCATGTTCTCCGGGCTCGGCTCGTCCACCTCCAGGTGCAGTCGCCGCAGGCTGGCATGCAGGCGGGAGTGCTCCATGTCGCCGGCCATCGCGGCCAGCTCGGCCATGAGCGGCTTGATCTCCCCGCGCGAGGCCGCCTCGCCCAGCGGCTTGAGCGTGAAGAAGGTGTACTCCTTGCCCGGCAGCCAGTGGTGCGCGTCGCAGCGCGTGCAGTAGTTCGGCTCCCGCGGATCCTCCTTGCGCCGGTCGCCCCCAATGATGATCAGC
>JAKLIU010000268.1 GCA_022709445.1 Spirochaetota bacterium
ATCGTGCTGGCCATGATCCCCAAGTTCACCGCCCTCATCGGCACCATCCCCGGCCCGGTCATCGGCGGCATCTCCATCCTGCTGTTCGGCATGATCTCCTCCATCGGCATCAAGAACATGGTCGACGCCAAGGTCAACCTGTCCAACCCCAAGCTGCTCATCATCACCGCAGCCATGCTGGTGCTCGGCCTCGGCGGAGCCTCCTTCAAGTTCGGCAACCTGAACCTGTCCGGCCTCGGCCTCGCCGCGATCTTCGGCATCGTGCTCAACCTGATCCTCAGGCCCAAGGACGCGACTTCGGCCGAGGGTTGATCCACCGCTGTTTCGCATCATGACCTGATCGGCCGCCCCGCGAGGGGCGGCCTGTTTTACGGAGGACACGTGCCCGCGTACGTCGGCTGCCTGGTACCGCTTTCGCCCTGGACCGGCCGCCTCGTCGGCGCGACCGGCAAGGCGCTGTCCATCCTGCATCCGGACGGCGCGCTCGTGTCGGTCGTGGGAGAGCCCGGCCGCATGGAGGCGCGGGCGTTGGTGCCCGCAGGCGGCTGGGATGGCTTCAGGCGATCGGCGGAGGGGCTCCTGGACGGCGGCGCGGGCCGCGTTCCTGCCTCCTGGGACGGAGCCTCCCTGCGGCTCGAGGGCGACGAGGGCGCGGACGCGGTCCTCCCGCTGGACGGCGCGGAGACCTGGGACCCGCGACCCGGACTGCTCGGGGCGGCCGGCATGATTCCAGCGTCAGAACGACGCGAAGCGGTTGTCCGCATCGGACGACTGGTGCGGGCGACCCTGGAGCGCGCCAGGGCGGCGGGCAGGAGCTCGGAGGGCATCCACGCGGACGGCCCCTTCGCCGAAGGCTTCCGCCGCCTGTCCCGGTCGCCCGGTTTCCCGGTCAACCTGGTGGGCTTCGGCCCGGGGACCACTCCCGCGGGGGACGACTGGCTTTCTGGATACCTGACGGCAGCCGACCTGATCGCCGGCGGCCCGGGGAAAGGAGCCCCGTCGGTACGGGCCGGGGTGCGCGAATCGTTGACCCGGACCGGCGCCGCGGGGAGGGCCCTGCTCGAGGGAGCGCTCGAAAGCGCGCCGCCGGCCTACCTGGTCGAACTGGCCCTGGCGGCGGCCGACCGCGGCGCGGGAGCGCCTGGCAGGCTGGAACGGGCCGTGGACGGGGCCCTGGGACACGGGGCCACGTCCGGCGAGGACGCGCTGGCCGGCTTCATGGCCGGATTGGAGACGTGACGAGCGGAGGCGGGATTCTGCCTTCCCGCGCTTTCCCATGAGGTTTTTGGGTGTTATACTCGTTGATCCAGGTGGTACGATGAAACAGATAACGGTCAAGAAGGATTCCTACTACGACTCCGTGTTCCTGATGCTCGCGGCGCGCGGGGTCAAGGGCCTGCCGGGCGTCAAGGACGCCGTCGTCGCCATGGCCACGCCCATGAACCTCGAGCTGCTGGGCGACATGGGCTTCGACCCGGCCCCGCTGGCCGGCCTGTCGCCCAACGACCTGGTGGTCGCGGTGGACGCCGCCGACGCGAAGGCGCTGGAGGCCGCGACCGCCGAGGCCATCGCATCGCTGACGCGCAAGAAGCAGGCCACGGGCGACGGCGGCCCCCCGAGCGCGGGTTCCCTGGCCGCGGCGCTCAAGCTGGGGGCCGGTTCCAACATGGCCGTCATCTCGGTTCCCGGAGCGTATGCCGTCCGGGAGACCCGCAAGGCCCTGGAAGCCGGCCTGCACGTGATGCTCTTCTCCGACAACGTGCCGCTGGAGGACGAGGTCGCGCTCAAGAAACTGGCCGTGTCCAGGGGCCTCCTCCTCATGGGTCCGGACTGCGGCACCGCCATCATCAACGGCAAGCCCCTGTGCTTCGCGAACGTGGTCAGGCGCGGCCCCATCGGCATCGTGGCGGCGGCCGGCACCGGCCTGCAGGAAGTCTCCTGCCTGATAGACCGCTACGGCTCGGGCGTGAGCCAGGCCATAGGCACCGGCGGCAGGGACCTCAAGAACCCGGCCGTGGGCGGCATGACCAGCCTCCTGGCCATCGAGGCCCTGGCCGCCGACCCGGCAACCAAGGTGATCCTGGTGGTGAGCAAGCCGCCGGCTCCCGCGGTGGCCGACAAGGTCATCGCGGCGCTCCGCGCGAGCGGAAAGCCGGCCGTGGCGCACTTCCTGGGTCTGGCCGTACCGGCCGACGAGGCCCGCCTGGCCTACGCCACCGACTTGGAAGAGGCCGCCCTGATCGCCTCCCTGTTCGCCGAAGGCGAGCCGGACGCGCGATCCGCCCGGGCCCGCATCGTTGAGGATTCCGGCAACGACCGCTACAACCGGCCCAACCGGGCCCGCATCCAGGAACTGGCTCGCCGCGAGTCCCGGCCCCTGGCCCAGGAGCAGCGGTACCTCCGCGGCCTGTACACGGGCGGCACCCTCACCGACGAGGCCCTGTTCCTCGCGCATGGTGCCCTGGGCGGCGTGCGGTCCAACAACCACACCGATCCCGCCTGGACCATGGCCGACCCGAGGGTATCCGTCGGGCACGCCATCGTGGACCTGGGGGACGACGTGTTCACCGCGGGCAAGCCCCACCCGATGATCGACCCGGCAGCGCGCGCGGAACGCATCGAGCGGGAAGGCGCGGATCCATCCGTGGCGGCGCTGCTCCTGGACGTGGTGCTGGGCTACGGCTCGCATCCCGACCCGGCAGGCGCCATGATCGAGGCCATCCGCGGCGCGCGTTCGGCGGCCAAGGCCCGGGGCGGCTACCTGCCGGTGATCGCGTCGGTGACGGGAACCCCGGCCGATCCCCAGGGGCTCGAAGGACAGAAGGCCAAGCTGGAGGCCGAGGGCGTGGTGATCATGCCCTCCAATTACCGCGCGGCCCTCCTGGCACTTGAAATCGCCATGATCGCGCAAGGAGGCAGGAAATGAGCGCCACGCCCGTCAACGAGCTGTTCGGCTCGGAGCTCAAGGCGATCAACCTGGGGCTGGAGTCCTTCGCGCGGAACCTGGACCGCGAAGGCGCCCCGGCCATCCACGTGAACTGGCGCCCGCCCGCCGGCGGCGACCGCAGGGCCATCGCGGCACTCGACGCGCTGGAGGCCGGTGCCACCGCGGACATCGACAAGGCCAACGCCGAGGCCGCCCGCCGCATCCTGGCTTCCAAGCCGACCCTGGTCGGCATCGGCATGGCCAGGGACGTGGTCCCGGGAATGGCTCCGGACCTGGTGCTGCACGCCGGCCCCCCCGTGGCCTGGAAGGACATGTGCGGGCCCATGCGCGGGGCGGTGA
>JAKLIU010000269.1 GCA_022709445.1 Spirochaetota bacterium
GACGCGAACGGTCAAGGACCTCAACCTGGCCGGCCTGCGGATGGAAGGCGCCGACCTGTCCGGCAAGCGCTTTTTCGCCTGCTCCTTCTCCCGCGCCGTCCTCAAGAACATGACCTTCGCGGGCTGCACCTTCCGCATGTGCTTCTTCGATTTTTGCGAGGTCGACTCGTGCGACTTCTCCGGCATCGACGCCCAGTTCTGCTCGTTCGCCGGCGGGCGCTTCCTCAACGCATCCTTCGAGAACTCCGAGCTCATCCACAACAACTTCGGGGGGGCCAGGGCGGTCGCCTGCACCTTCAACTGCTCCAACCTGTACAACTCACGCTTCATCATGGCGGAGTTCGACCGGACGGACTTCGTGGACTGCAACGTCAAGAACGGATACTTCCTCTACAACCGCGAGAACGAAGTGTCCTGGAAGTACACCAACACCCAGGAGGCCATCACGGACCCGGGGATGCTCGATCCATGACGCTCTTCTTCCATTACTCCCTGTACGGCTTCGCGAACGTGTACCTCGTGGGCAACGACGAGACCGGCGAGGCCATCATCGTCGACCCCGCCGCCTTCACCACGGGCCTCCTGTCCTTCATAGAGGACAAGGGCTACGACGTGCGGGCGGTGCTGCTCACCCACAACCACCTGCACCACGTGAAGGGCCTGCGCACCCTGCTCAAGATCTACGACGCGGAGGTGTTCTCCTCCAACGCGATCGTGGAGGAGGCTCCCTGCCGGGTGGTCCACAACGGCGAGACCTTCGAGGCCTGCGGGATCCTGGTGCAGGCCCTCTCGGTCCCCGGCCACTCGGCGGATTCCATGGTCTACCGGATGGGCAAGCTCCTGTTCACCGGCGACACCCTTCACGCCGGCCTCATAGGCCGGACCGCCAGCAAGTACGGACGGGGCCTGCTCAAGGACCAGCTGTCGCAGAAGGTGTTCAGCCTGTCTGACGACAGCATCGTCCTGCCGGGGCACGGGCCGCCCTCGTCGGTGGGCGCGGAACGGCTCTTCAACGTGGGCTACAGGAACACCGAGCGGGAGGAGCGGGAGGAGCGCTACGAGTTCTTCGTCTGAGCTCCGGCAGCGCGTGCTTCTCAGGCGGGCACGGCCCTGAAACGGGCCGGCGGCGCGGCGATGGCGTCCTGGGCGTCGAGCAGGGCCAGTTCGGCGCAGCCCGAGGCGAGCGTCGCCTCCAGCACGGCGAAGAGAGACGAAGCGGCCGACTCGAGGGCAGGGACCGCCGCTCCAAGCTTCAGGTAGTTCCCCAGGAAGAGCGAGCCGAACAGGTCCCCCGCTCCCTTGACGGGCCTCGGGAACGGCAGGACGGGCGTCCGCAGCGCGTGGCGCGCGCCGTCCTCGCTCAGGAGGAAGCCCGTGGTGCCCCCGGGACCGTAATCGCAGCTGGTCATGATGACGATGCGAGGACCGAGCGCGTGAATGGCGTCCGCGGCCCTCGCCGCGTCGTCGGGGCCGGACAGGCCCAGCCCGGAGAGCGAGGCTGCCTCGAACAGGTTGGGTATCACGATGTCCGCTGCCGGCAGGGCCTCCGCCGCGAAGAAACCGGGCAGGGCGGCGTTCACGTACAGGCCGCCGGGCAGGTCGCCCATCACGGGGTCGCAGCAGAAAACGGCGCGGGGATTGGCGGCGCGCACCCGGGCCACCGCGTCCAGGATGGCCCGCCCCGTGGCCGCGTCGGCGACGTAGCCGGAGAGCACCGCGTCGCAGCGCGCCAGTATCCCGAGCCGGTCCAGGCCCGCGACTATCTCCCGCACGTGGCCCGCGCCGAAGGCCGTGCCCGTCCAGCCGGGCAGGCCGGTGTTGGTCGAGTACTGCACCGTGTTCACCGGCCAGACCTCGATGCCCATGCGTTCCAGGGGGAACACCGCGGACCGGTTGCCCACGCGGCCGTACACCACGTGGGATTGTATGCTGAGCACGTTCATGGCGTTCCCATCCCTTCCTGCAGGCGGCCCAGACACGCGAGGAGCACGCGGTTGAGCGTGTCCATGCCCGCGTCCGTGGGGGCGAGCCTGTCCCCGCGCCTGGTCACCAGGTCCGGGAAGGAGGCGCAGGCCTCCTCGACCAAGGCGCGGGCCCGGGGCCCGAAGCGCGCGGAGAAATCCTCCAGATCCAGTCCCGCCGAGCCGCGCAGGGCCATCATTACGGTCTCGAAGGCTGCGGTGCCGCCGAGTATCGAGGTTTCGGCGGCCGCCGCGGCGGGATCGGCGCGCACGGCCGCGAGGTAGGCTGCGTCGTCCCGGGGATTGTCCATGCGCAGGAAGCCTCCGGGGATGCGGAGGGTGCCCGAGGCCGATGGGCCCGCCGCCAGCCAGCCTGTCATCTCCCAATAGCCCAGGTTGTGGAGGCTCTCCCCGCCGGGCCTGCACCAGTTCGACACCTCGTAGCGGGAATAGCCGCCGGCCGTCAGCCGCTCGCGCGCCGCGTCGTACTGCTCCTGCGCGGTCTCGGGGTCCGGCAGCGCAAGTCCGCCCGAGGCGGCCATCGCGGCCATGGGCGCATCCTCCGACAGGGTCAGCTCGTAGAGGGACAGGTGGCCGAATCCCAGGTCCGCCAGCGTGTCGACGTCGTCCGCCAGTCCGCGCGCGCTCTGGCCGGGGAGGCCGTAGATGAGGTCTGCCGACAGGCGCCCCTTCCAGGAAGCGGCAAGGGACTCCAGCCTGCCCAGGCAGGATCCCGGGTCGCCCCGCCTGCCCGACAGGCGCCTGGCCTCGGGCTCCAGGCTCTGGACTCCCACGCTGACGCGGTCAACGCCCGCGCCCGAGAGCAGGGACAGGAGAGCGGGCGACAGGTCCTCGGGATTGGCTTCCACGGTCCATTCGTCGGGAGGCTCCGGGGAGAGGCCGGAAACGGCCGACAGCAGCCGGGAGAGGGCCCGCTCCGGCAGGCAGCTCGGCGTGCCGCCGCCAACGTACACGGTCCGGAAGCCTTGCGTCCCGAAACGCGCGGCCAGCGCGCCCAGCTGCGAGATCACGGCTTCCAGCCAGGCTTCCATCCCGCCGCCCGCCAGGCTGCCGCTGTGGAAATCGCAGTAGGAGCAGCGGGAAACGCAGAACGGTACGTGCAGGTAGAGCGACGGCCTGGGGACGGCCGGATCGTCGCAACCGTTGCTATCACCGGTCTGTCGATACTACGGACGGCCGGAATATGGGTTGGATACGCATTTCTTCTCGGCATTCTTGTTTGAATGCGAAATCATTCCTGTCTATTGGCCGAACCAGTGG
>JAKLIU010000027.1 GCA_022709445.1 Spirochaetota bacterium
ATCGAGCAGCGCAAGATCCGGGCCGATTTCGGCATCACCTACGATGCAGACGCCATGAAACTGGTGGACGACCTGGGCGAGTGGGACCTGCCGGTGGCTGCCGTGGTCATCACGCGCTGGGAAGGCCAGTCCCAGGCCAGGGCCTTCAGGACCAAGCTGGAGAACCGGGGCGTCCGGGTCTACGCCCACGCCCCCACAGCCGGGTATCCGGACGATCCGGAACTGATCGTCTCGGAGGCGGGCTTCGGGGCCAATCCCCGCATAGAGCTCAAGAAGCCCCTGGTGGTGGTGACCGGGCCCGGTCCAGGCTCCGGCAAGATGGCCACCTGCCTGTCCCAGGTCTACCACGACCGGAAGCTCGGCCAGGCGGCCATGTACGCCAAGTTCGAGACTTTCCCCATCTGGAACCTGCCGCTGGACCATCCGGTCAACGTGGCCTACGAGGCCGCCACCCTGGACCTCGGGGACTTCAACCTGGTGGATCCCTTCCACCTGGAAGCCCACGGGGAATCGGCCGTCAACTACAACCGCGACGTGGAATCCTTCCCCATCCTGGCGGCCATACTCGAGCGCATCACGGGCCACGGCGGCGCGTACCGCTCGCCCACGGACATGGGGGTCAACCGGGCGGGCTTCGCGATCGTGGACGACGAGGCCGCCCGGGAGGCGGCCAGGCAGGAAACCGTGCGGCGCTACCTGCGCTGCGCCTGCGAGTACGCCATGGGCGCCGCGAGCCGGGAGGCGCTGGACAAGGCCTCCGGCCTGCTTGCCGGCCTGGGGCTGGGACCCGAGCACCGGGCCGTGGTCCCCGCTTCCCGGGAGGCCGCCGAGGCCGCCAGGCAGGCATCGCTCGCCTCCCCGGACTCCCCGGAGGCCAAGGGCGTGGACTCCGTCTGGTGCGGCGCGGCCCTGGAGCTGGCCGACGGGCGCATCGTCACCGGCAAGAATTCCAAGCTCCTGCACGCGGCCACGGCAGCGGTGCTCAACGGGGTCAAGGCCCTGGCCGGGCTGCCGGACGGCATCCACCTCCTGTCGCCCATCGTGATCGAGTCCATAGCGCGCTTCAAGCACGACGTGCTGCGCCGGAGGAGCGCCAGCCTGGACGTGGACGAGGCCCTGATCGCCCTGTCCATCAGCGCGGCGCTCAATCCCATGGTGCAGGCCTGCCTGGACCGGCTGCCCGGGCTCAGGGACCGGCAGATGCACCTGACCCACCTGCCCACCCCGGGGGACGAGGCCGGCCTCAGGAAGCTGGGCGTCGACCTGACCTCCGACCCGGTCTTCGCCTCCAAGCGCCTGTTCGTGGAGTAGGCTCCCGCGGCCCTTGACTCCCGGCTCGCCAGGCATAGGCTGTAATCCGGGATCCCGGCGCGACGCGGAGGGGGAGGGGAGCTTGCATGCCCGAAATAAACGACACGACCATCCTGCTCGTGGATGACGAGCCCGTGATCGCCCTGGCCCAGAAGGCCGCCCTGGAGCGGCACGGCTACCGCGTGCTGCTCGCCCACGACGGGGAGGGCGCCGTGGCCTCTGTCCAGGGAGACCCGGCCCCCGACCTGGTGCTCATGGACCTGCACCTGGGCGACGGCATGGACGGCTACGAGGCGGCGAGACGGGTCCTCGAGCGGCGGGAGCTGCCGGTCGTGTACCTGACCGCCCATGAGGAGCGAGCGGGCGCCGGGGAAGCCGGTCCCGTGCCTTCCTACGGCTACGTGCTCAAGGGAAGCGGCGACGCCGTGCTCATGCAGACCATCCGCCTGGCGCTCGGGCTGCACGCGGAGCGCACGGCCCTCAGGGAACAGCGGGAGCTCCTGGACCGGGAACGCGCGCGCACCGAGGAAGGGGAGCGCCGCTACCGCTCCCTGTTCGAGGCCATGCACGACGGCATCTGCCTGCACGAGCTCATCCGCGATCCATCCGGCGCGGCGGTGGACTACCGCATCCTGGACGTGAACGGGCGCTACGAGTCGATCACCGGGATCCCACGCGCCAAGGCGGTCGGCAGCCTGGCCTCCGGCATGTACGGCACCGGCACCCCGCCGTTCTTCGACACCTACCTGCGGGTCGCGGAGGGCGGGGTGCCGGTGACCTTCGAGGCGTACTTCCCGCCCATGGACAAGCACTTCGCCATCTCCGTGTTCAGCCCGGCCAGGGACCGGTTCGCCACGGTCTTCCAGGACATCACGGAGCGCAGGAGGGCGGAGGAAGCGCTCAGGCTGAGCGAGGAGCGGCACCGCCGCCTCTTCGAGACCTCGGCGCAGGGAATCGTGTACCAGGCGGCCGACGACTCCATCCAGATGGCCAACCCCGCGGCCGAGCGCATACTGGGCATGAGCGCTGACCAGCTCACGGGAAAAACTTCCCTGGATCCCGCCTGGCGGGCGGTGCGGGAGGACGGCAGCGACCTGCCCGGGAGCGAGCACCCGTCCATGGTGGCCATGCGGACGGGCAAGCCCGTCGGCCCCTCTGTGATGGGCGTGCACAGCCCGCTGAAACGGGGAGTGACCTGGATATCCGTCACGGCGACACCGATGTTCCGCCCCGGGGAGGACCGGCCCTGCGAGGTCTACGCCATCTTCGACGACATCACCGAGCGTCGGGCGCGGGAGACCGAGAAGCGATCGGACGCGGCCAGGCTGGAAGGGCTCCTGCGCATCAACCAGTACGAGGCCGGCAGCGTCAAGGAACTGCTGGACTACGCCCTGGACGAGGTGATCCGCCTGACCGACAGCCGCATCGGCTACATCTACCGGTACGACGACGCGCTCCGCGAGTTCACCCTGAACACCTGGTCCGCCGAGGTGATGCCGCAGTGTTCCGTGGTCGGCGCGCCCACCGTCTACCAGCTGGACAAGACCGGCATCTGGGGCGAGGCGGTGAGACAGGGCAGGCCCATCGTCATCAACGATTTCCGGAAGCCCGATCCGCTCAAGAAGGGCCTGCCGGAGGGGCACGTGCCGCTCGAGCGCTTCCTCACCATACCGGTCCATTCCGGGGGTAGGATCGTCGCCGTCACCGGAGTGGCCAACAAGGCCGACGAGTACACCGACACGGACGTGGTGCAGCTCAGGCTCATGATGGAGGCCGTCTGGAAGCTCGTGCAGAAGAAGGAAGCGGAGGACAGGGTCTGCGCCCTCCTGGCGGAGAAGGAACTCCTGCTCCGGGAGACGCACCACCGCATCAAGAACAACCTGGGCGTGGTGTTCAACCTGCTCAGCCTGCAGTCCTGCATGCGGGAGGACGACCCGGTCCGCGAGGTGCTGGACGGGGCCGCCGCGCGCGTCCGCGGCATGAGCCTGCTCTACGACAAGCTCTACCGCCCCGGCGAGGTGCACGGGACGGGCCTCGGTTCCTGGCTGCCATCGCTGGTGGGCGAGATGGTCGGCGTCTTCGCGGCCACCCCGCCCATCCGCACCGAGCTGGACATAGAGGACTTCCCGGTGCACGAGCGCGCCGTCTCGCCCATCGGCATCATCGTCAACGAGCTGGTCACCAACTCCGTCAAGTACGCGTTTCCCGGCAGGACGGACCGCCTGGTCAGGCTGAAGGCCCGGCTGTCAGGCGGCATGGCCCGGCTGGAGTATTCCGACAACGGTCCGGGCCTGCCGGAGAACCACGGGGCCGAGGGCTCCAAGGGCTTCGGGATGCTCCTGGTTGGCATGCTGGCCGAGCAGCTGGGAGGCGCCATGAGCGTCGAGCGGGACGGGGGGACCGCCATCGTCATATCCTTCCCCGCCTGATCCCGCCCGGCGGCGCGCCCGTCACTTGGTCAGGTAGCGCTGCACCAGGTCCCAGTCGTCGGGCGGGGGAGTCCGCTGGAAATCCTCGCAGCGCTTGCGGTACATGCGGCAGACCGGATCCCAGGGCTTGGTCGCCAGCACCTGTCCGAAGTACTCCCCGGCGGTTTTCCAGTTCCTGAGCCGGTACATGGACAGGCCCTTGCGGTACAGGTCGGATTCGGCGGGCTCCAGCCAGCCCGAATCCCGGTCTTCCACCATGAATATGCGCGTGGGCTCTTCCTTGCCCTTCACGATCACTTCCTCGATCTCGCGCATCCGGAAATGCGGATGTTCCTCCCGCTGGGCGGCCATCTCCTGCACCACGCGCTCGGACACTATGATGCGCACGCCGTACTGCTTGGACAGGCCCTCCAGCCGCGAGGCCAGGTTGACGCTGTCGCCTATCACCGTGTAGTCGAATTTGGCGGATGATCCGATGGTGCCGACGATCGCGTCCCCCACGTGCACGCCTATGCCCATGTTGAGGCCCTCGGGCGGCAGCCGTATCCCGGTGGTGTCGAAGGCGGCCAGCGCCCGGGACATGGCCAGCGCGGTCTCCACGGCCCGCCGGGCGTTGTCCGGCCAGCTCTTGGGCGCGCCGAACACCGCCAGGATCGCGTCCCCGATGAACTTGTCCACCATGCCGCCGTGCGCGGTGATCTGGTCGCACATGGTCTCCAGGTAGCGGTTCAGGAAGGACACCACCACCTCCGGCGGGTTGACTTCCGTCAGCGTGGTGAAGGACCGTATGTCGGTGAAGACGATGGCCAGCTCGCGCTTCTCCCCCGCCAGCATGGACGCGCGGCTCTTGCGGGTGACGAGGTCGTTGATGATCTCCTGGGGCACGAACTTGGAGAACACGTTGCGTATCTCGCGCTCCATGGTGGCCACCTGCTTGAAGAGCATGGCGTTGTGGATGATCACCCCGGCTTCGGCGGTGAAGGCCGCTATTCCCTCCACGATGGATTCCGAGAAGTAGTTGTTCTTGAGGTGCGCGACGTGGAGGCTGCCGATCAGCTCGTCGCCGGAGCCCTTGATGGGAACGGCGTGGTAGGAGCAGAGCTGCTCCCGCTCGAGCCGGATCTTGGTCCAGTCCGCGCGCTGCTCGGTGTTGAAGTACTGCGGTTCCGCCAGGCGCTGGCTGTTGCGGTCGAAGTGGCCGTAGAAGTCCTCGAGCGCGACGGACAGGAAGTCGTCGGCCATCTCCTTGTTCACGCAGTCCATGGGGTAGACGAAGGGCAGGGTCTCCCTGCCGAACCTGAGGATGATGCCGCCGACGTGGCGCTCGCAGGCCAGGTCCAGGAGCTCCAGCACGCGCAGCACCGTGCCGGACAGCGAGGACAGGCTCCTGCCCGCGTCCGCGAGCTGGTTCATGATGGTCGAGCGGAACAGCTCCTTGTCCAGCATGTTGGACAGGGCCTCGGAGATGGATGCCCGGTCCAGGTTGCGGCCGTCCTCCCTGATGGCCGCCAGGTCCGGCGCATCGTGGGCGATGTGCGCTCGCACCGTCTCCACCAGCGGGCCTATCTGCGCGTAGTCCTTGACCACGAACGCGCAGGCCCCGGAGTTGTAGGACCAGAAGCGGTCCTTGTCCTCCGAGCTGGCCGTGTGCATGATGATGGGGATGTCCCGGACTCCGCGCCGCGCCTTGAGGAGGCGGCTGGCCTGGTAGCCCTTGAGCAGGGGCATGTCGATGTCCATGACGATGATGTCCGGGATCGTGCGGTAGCAGCTCTCGATGGCCTCGTAGCCGTCCCTGGCGCGCTCGACCTCGAAGCCGGCTTCCTCCAGCGCCTCCCCGACCATGCCGGCGACCAGGTCGGAATCGTCGACCAGGAGTATCGTCTTGCCGTTCATGCGCCCTTCCCGTCCCGCGCGAGGAGTTCGCGCGCCGCGCTGACCAGGTTGTCCTGCTCGAAGCTCGACTTGAGTATGTAGCGGTCGACGCCCAGCGAGGCCGCCTTGTCGCGGGTGGCCTCGTCGTCCACCGTGGTGATGATGATCACGGGCAGCCGCTTGAGCGCCTCGTCGTTCCGGATGTTCTCCAGCAGCTTGAGCCCGTCCATGCGCGGCATGTTGAGGTCCGACACGATGAGGTCCACGCTGGTGCCGTGCAGCTTCTCCAGGGCGTCCAGCCCGTCGATCGCGCCGAGGGTCTCGTAGCCTTCCAGCCCGAGCATGGACAGGACGATCTCGCGCGTGCTGATGGAATCGTCAGCCACCAGGACCACGGGCCGCTCCTGGCCACCGGCCGCGATGAAGCGCCGGTGGGTGTCCATGACGCGCACCGAGCGCAGGCGCTCCAGCACGGCCCACATGTTCAGGATGGGTATGATGTTGAAGGACGGGTCGAACACAACGCCCTGCACCAGGCCGTTGCGCCTGAGCCCGGGCGGGAGCGCCTGGTACACCAGCGAATCGTAGCCCAGGATGCGCTCCACCGCGATGCCCACGGTCTCCGCCGGCCCGCGCACCAGCAGCACCGGGAGCCGCCTGCCCGAGCGCTCCTGCACATCGGCCTGCAGGCCCAGGGCAAGGTCAGCCAGCGGGATGTTGACCCCGTCGAGGTTGAACATCTCCTTCTGCCTGACGCGGAAGCAGTCCGCCGGATCGATGAGGAGCGTGCGGGTGATGGCCGGGGCGGGTATGAAGTACTTCCTGCCCGCGCACTGGACGAACATTCCGTCCATGGTGGAGGCCGAGACCGGCAACAGCAGTGTGAAGCGGCATCCGGCCCCGGGGGCCGACTCCAGCTGGATCTGGCCCTTGGCCGATTCCACGTTGGTCTTGACTATGTCCAGCCCGATGCCGCGTCCGGAGAGGGTGCTGCTGACGCCGCGGGTGGTGAAGCCGGGGCGGAACAGGAAGTGCACCAGGTCCTCCCGGTCCATCTGCCTGATGTCGGGCTCCTGGTCCGGCCACAGGGAGACGGCCTTGGCCCGGATCGCGTCGTAATCAAGGCCCGCCCCGTCGTCGGAAACGGTCACCGAGATCCGGTTGCCTTCCGTCCGGCACTCGATCCCGATGGTGCCGCGGCGCTTCTTCCCTTCCCGCTCACGCAGGTCCGGCGCCTCGATGCCGTGGTCGATGGCGTTCCTGACCAGGTGGATCAGCGGGTCGGAGAGCTTGGCCAGCACCGTCCGGTCCAGGCGCACCCCGTCCCCGTTTATGACGATGCACACGTCCTTGCCGAGGGCCGATGCCGTCTCTTCCACCATGCGCGGGAAGCGGTCCAGGATCATGGACAGCGGGAGCATGCGCATGCCTATCACGGTCTCCCGGAGTTCCTGCATGCCGTGGTCGATCTCGAAAAGCTGTTCCGTGTGCTGGGCGTTGAAGGCGCGTATCGAGCGGGCTATCGCCGAGAGTTCCTTGCGCAGGGCCTTGAGGTCGGTGGCCGAGCGCCAGGACTGGCCCAGGCGCTTCTCGATGCCGTCCAGGAGGTCGGAGGCGGAGCGCAGCCTGAGCTGGCGTATGGTCAGGGTGTTGACCAGCGTTATGGACCGGTCTATGGCGCCGGAGTCCACCCGGATGGTGGAGTCCAGCCTGCCGGACCCCCCGGCCGCGCCGTCATCCGCGTCGCTCGCGGATGCCTGCTCGGGACCGGCCGGCCGGGCGGATGCGCCGCCCCGGGCGGAAGCGGCCGTGCCGCCGCGACGGATCGGTCCGGACGCCGCCGGGAGGGTCGTCCCGGAGTCAGCCGTCCCCGGGGACGGCGTCCCGGGGGACGGCGTCCCGGGGGACGGCACGTCGGCGACGCCGGCCGCTTCGGCCGGTTCCGCGGGCGCGAGGGAGGACAGGTCGAAGGGCTCGTTGGCTCCCAGGCGCTCGCAGGCCGCCAGGAGGGTATCCAGGGAGGGAACCGAGTCGCCCTCGCCGCGTTCCACGGAATCGGCCGACGCGCGGAGCCGGTCGGCGACGATGAAGAAGAAACGCACCAGCCGCGCGTCCACGGCGTAGCGGCCGTCCCTCACTCCCTTGAACACGGTCTCGGTCCCGTGCACCGCCTTCTCCATGGAGGTGAACTGGAGCATGCGGGTCGAGCCTTTCATGGTGTGCAGGGTCCGCAGGAGCGTGGCCAGGGCGTCCGCGTTGTCCCGGTCGTTCTTGAGGAGGATGATCTGGTTCTCCGCGGCCAGCAGGTTCTCCCGGAACTCGTCCAGGAACAGCCGCAGGAATTTTTCCTTAGAGATCGCCATGGTCCCTCCCTGTGCCAGGCCGCGGGACGGGACGCGGGGTCCCGGCTGCGGCCGCGATACGGTCTCCGTCAGGACGCGCCGCCGGCGCGCGCGATGAGGTTCACCGCCATGCGGCGGTAGTACGGCGCGTCGAAGCCCTCCAGCAGGGCGAACCAGGCTCCGTCCCGGTCCGAGTCCATCGCCGCCAGGCACTCGCCCAGCAGGGCGCGTCCCCGCTCCGGATTGCCCTGCATGCTGGCCATGCCGGCCTGGAACAGGGCCGGCCAGAAACCGGGGTCGTAGAGCCTGGCTTTCTCCCAGAGTTCCAGCGCCTCCGGGGATCGGCCCCGGTGCTTGAGCGCCATGCCGCGCAGGTACTGGCTGGCCTGGCTCTCCCCGGCGTCGCGCTCCAGCCGGTCCAGGAGTTCCTCAGCCAGGCTGAAGCGGTTTGCCTGCAGGGCGGAGAGCGCTTCCTCGAAGGCGGCCGCCAAGGCGACCACCCGTTCATCGCCGGTCGGTTCCCCGGCATTCCCGCGCGCGCGGGATGAGGCCAGGGCCAGGGCCGCGCGGAGCTGGGCCGAGCTGGCCCTCGACGGCCTGTCCGGGCGAACCGTCGTCCGCGGGATCGTCGTCCGCCTAGCCTCCGGGCGGTCCTCCGGGGCGGCGGTTTCGCGCACGGGACGCAGCCGGGGCAGGATACGGGCGGCGGCCGCCGCGTCCGCGGCGGGCAGGGCTGAAGCGCGCTTCCGGAAGAAGAAGCCGCCGTTCCGCTCGGTCACCTCCAGGAGCGGATGCCTGACCGTCGGCACCTCGGGGGAGGCGAGGAACAGGTAGCCGCCTTCCCGCATGGTCCCGACGATTCGTTCCATGACGCGCGCCTTCTGTTCCTGCTTCATGTAGACGAGGGTGTTCCTGAAGAACACGAGGTCCAGCGAGCCGGGCTCGGGAAGCTCCCCGGTCATGATGTTCAGGTGCCTGAGCTCGATGCGCGACAGGCTCGCCGGGGAAGCCTGCCAGGCCTCGCCCTGCATGGTCCCGCAGCGCTCCAGGAGTCCGTGCCAGGCCTTGCCGTCGTTCCGGAACGAGCTGGCGGGGTAGGAGCCCGCCTCCAGGCGGGCGAGCGCCTTGCGGTTGATGTCGGAGGCGAGCACGCGGTAGTCGGGCTCGAGGCCCAGGGTTTCCCGCACGTGCTCGGTCACGGCCACCAGGGAGATGGCTTCCTCACCGCTGGCGCAGGTGGCGGACCAGAAGCGGAGCGGCCGGGATTCCGAGAGGAGCTGGGGAAGCACGTGCGAGACCAGGATGGAGAAATGCCGTTCGTCGCGGAAGAAGTAGGTCTCGCCGATCATGATCTCGGCCAGGAAGCGGCACTTTTCCACGGAGTCCCTCAGGAGGAGGGCCTCGAAATCCGCTGGCGGCATCCCCAGTTCGGCGCACCTGAGCGCGGCTGCCCTCCGTATGGTCTGGTGGTGCACCTCGGGGAAGCACAGCCCGGTCTCGCCCTCGATCCAGGCGACGAGGGCGGCCATCCCGGGCTCCAGTCCGTCGTCCTCAGCGTCCATCGTGCTTCCCGGCCACGGCCGCCGCGAACGGGGCTATCTTGTCCAATGGCAGCACGATGGAGGCCGCGCCCCTCGCGATCGCCGCCTTGGGCATGCCGAAGATCAGCGAGCTGGATTCGTCCTGTACCACGGTGTAGCCGCCCCCGGCACGTATGGCGACGCAGCCCTCCGCGCCGTCGGTCCCCATGCCGGTGAGCAGGATGCCCAGGACGCGCGGGCCGTGCAGCTCGGCGGCGGACCGGAAGAGCACGTCCACCGATGGTTTCTGGTTGAGCACCTTCGGCCCGTCGTCCAGGAGGTAGCCCGCCCTGGACAGGCGCAGGTGCAGGTCCGTCGGGGCCACGTGCACGACGCCGGCTTCCGGCGCCAGGCCCTCGCGCGCGAGCAGCACCCGGTGGCCGCTCTCCTCGGCCAGCCAGTCGGCGTAGCCCTTGTCGAAGCCCGTCTCTATGTGCTGGACCAGGGTGATGGGCAGGCTGAACGGGGAGGGCAGGCTGGAGAGCAGGCGGCACACGGCCTGCGGCCCCCCGGTGGACGCGCCGACGACCATCAGGGCCGAGTCGGGAAGGTCCGACATGAAGGCCCTGAATTCGTCGATGTCCGCGCCGGTCACCGGGCTGCCCCGGTGGCCGATATCGCGACCGGCGTCCTTCCCCGCGTCCGCGGTACCCGTCCAGCGCGCGTCGACTCCGTGCGCCGCCGTTTCCCGGGCGGCGGCAGGGTCGTCCGGCGCTCCGTCGCGGATCGGCCGCGGCGCAGCTCCCGATCGCCGCGCCGAGAGGACCTTGAGGCGGGCGATGAAGCGGCCCACGTAATCCGGCTTGTTGAGGTCGGCGAAATCAGGCTTGAGGAGGAAGTCCACGGCCCCGTTCCTGAGGGCCCTGAAGGGCAGCTCGGGATCCGCGTTGTGCGTGAACACCAGCACGGGCACGGTCGAGGCGCCGGCTATGCGCGCGGTGGCCTCCAGGCCGTTCATGATGGGCATGTCTATGTCCATGATGACTATGTCCGGGTCGAGTTCCAGGGCGCGGCGCACCGCGTCCGCCCCGTTGGCCGCCTCGCCCACCACCGTCACCGAGGGATCGGTGGACAGGAGCTCCTTGACTATGTTGCGTATGAGGATGGAATCGTCGGCGATGAACACCTTCATGCGGACCTCCCGCGATCCGGCACGGGCTCCAGCGCCCCCGGATCGAGGAGGTACTGGATGCGGCCGGGTCCGTCGAAGCGGACGGCCGAGAGTCCCAGGGCCCGCAGGTAGGCGCGCAGCCCGCGGGGCGGCAGGCGGAAATCGCGGAGCGGGTACGCGCGCATCTCGAACGGCCGTTCCACCACGAAGGCACGGCTCTCCCGCGGCGGGCGTCGCATGAGGAAGGCCACCGGTTCGGCCGCGTCGGCAGGCGCGGAAGGGGAGAACAGCCGGCCGAAGTGGGCTTCCAGCATGACGCAGGCCAGGCTCTCGCCCTTGGACACCAGGATGGGTATCGCCCGCCTCCGGTCCCGCTCCATGCGCCAGTCCGACCTCGCCAGGGCACCGTAGAAATCGGCCGCCAGGAGCAGGGCGTCCAGCGGCCCGAGGTCCACGTGGAACACCTGGATGTCCTCAGGCAAGGTCGTTCTCCAGGGTCTGGAGTATGCGTTCCACGGAGAGGACGGGTATCCTGCGGCCGGGCAGTTCTATCATGGCCGCGAAGAAGCGGGCCTCGGAATCCCTGGCCGCGAAGGTGGACAGGCAGGACACGGGAAATTCCGCTATCTCGTCGACCTCGGTGCAGCCGAAGGCGACGTCGTCGGAGTCCAGGTTGAGCACCAGGAAGGTGCCCGCCCGGTGGCGCTCGCTCTCGAACAGGACGCGGAGGTCGAACACCGTGTGCGGGACCCCGTGGCAGTTGACCAGGCCCGGCACGTACGGCGGGCACGCCGGCACGGGGAAGACCTCCAGGTCGGAGGCGATCTCCTTGATGGCCGAGGGCGGAAGGGCGTAGCTGGCGCCGCAGACAGTGAATATGAAGTAACGCACCTTCTCCTCGTCGGCCGCCGCCCCGTCGCGGTCGTCCGCGGGCATGGCCTCGAGGGTCTCCACCAGTTCGTCGCTGTCCATGGCCTACTCCGTTTCCGAACGCAGCGAGAACTGGCCCGCCTGGCCCTTGAGGCTGTCGGCCATGCCGTTCAGGGCGTCCGCGGTCCGAGCGGTCTGCTGCTGGGTGGAGACCAGGTTGTCTATTCCCCTGGAGATCTCCTTCATGGTGATGAGTATCTGCTCGAAGGCGCTCACCTGCTGGCGTATGGAGTGCTCGATGGACTCCGACGAGGTGGCGGAAATGTCGGCGGAGCTCAGTATCTCCGAGAACACGGAGTGCAGGCGGTCGGACAGCTCGTGCCCCTGCCGGATGCGCTCGGTGCCTTCCTCCGACACGACGATCAGGTTGTTGGCCGCCTTCTGGATCTCCATGATGCGCGACTGGATCTCGGCGGTTGAGGCGCTGGTCGAGTCCGCCAGGCGCTTGATCTCGCCGGCCACTATCCTGAAGTTCCGGCCGGCCTCGCCCGCGGTGGACGC
Organism: Spirochaetota bacterium; assembly: GCA_022709445.1. Taxonomy (GTDB): domain Bacteria; phylum Spirochaetota; class Spirochaetia; order Treponematales; family UBA12059; genus JAKLIU01. Next base: position 12,080 of record JAKLIU010000027.1, read on the forward strand.
CTCCAGCGCCGCGTTGAAGGCTATGATGCGCGTCTGCTCGACGATGGTGTTTATGATGTCCACGATGTCCCAGATGGCCCGTATCTTGTCGGTGAGCGACCGGATGCCGGATATGGTATCGGAGTTCTTCCTCCGTATCTCGCTCATCTTGTCCGAGGTGTCCTGCACCAGGTCCGTGCCCGCGTCCACGTGCTCCTTGGTGCGGATGGCAATGCGGGTCACCTCCGAGATGGACTTGCCTATGGACTGGGTGATGGTGTTGGAATCCTCCATGGTGGACACCACTTCCTTGACCGCCGCGGCCTGCATGTTCGAGGTGGAGGTCACTTCCTTGGTGGTGGTGGACAGCTCCTGGACCGAGCCGGCGAGCAGGCCCGCGGAGGAGTTGATCTCGTCCAGGAGGCCGTGGAACTTGGCCAGGAAGCGGTTGAACATGGAGGCCAGCTCGCCCACCTCGTCGAAGTACAGGAGCTGCACCCTGTCGCCCACAGCGCCGCCGCCGGAATCCAGGAGCCTGGCTATGTGGCGCTTGAGGTGGCCGATCTGGGTGTTGTACTCGTGGCGCGAGGCCAGCGCCAGTCCGGTCGCGACCGCCATGAAGTAGGCTCCCCAGGCGAGCAGGGGCAACCAGTGGGCGGAGGACGGCCCGGCGGAGCGGGAGAGGTACCATGCGTAGTAGGAGGCATGCACCGTGATGAGGAAGGTGGAGCACAGGACGATGAACAGGTTCTTGTTCCGGGTGAAGCGGTCGTTCTCCCCCGCGCGGATGTCCACGATGCCCAGCTCCCGCTTGGCGGGCAGCAGGTGGATGTTGGCGAACACGCAGTTGTACATGGCGCCCATGAACCCGATGGACAGCTTGAGCAGGATGCTCCAGGCGTAGGGCAGGCCGCTCTCCGGCTGCCAGTCCCAGAGCAGGAAGTAGCCGGTGGTGCCCAGCACCCAGGTGGAAGTCTGCACGATGACGATGCGCCAGGGGAGCTGGATCGCGGACAGGCGGGCCTTGTCGTATCCCCGGCCGTCACCGAGGTAGCGGAACATGGGCCTGAGCGTGAGGTACATGATGCCGAGCTGGAAAAGGTAGGAGGCTATGAAGACCGCGAACACCGTGGGCTTGAACAGGTAGGGGAGCCGGCCGGCGAAATCCAGGGACAGGGAATCGAAACGGTTGTTGTGGAGGCCGTTGAAGAATTCGCTCGAGTAGAGGGAAATCGCCTGTATAAGGAAGGACGATGCGGCCAGCCTCGTCATGATCCGCCTGGCCAGGCCCGGGTCCCGTGATTGCGACATTGTTTCCTCCGGCTGGATCATAATAGCCCAGGAACCGGCTCATCTCAAGGGCAAACGTCTTTTGACAACCACGCGCGCCCGG
>JAKLIU010000270.1 GCA_022709445.1 Spirochaetota bacterium
GAAATCCCCGCGGCACGCGGGATTGGAGCGGACAGCGCGGTCGCGGCCCCGGGGCCGCGAGGCCCCATGCCCGCCTCAAGTCAGGCCGCCGGCCTCGGTTTCCGGGAGAAGAGCGCGGCGGCGAGTACCGCGGTGAACGGGGCTATGAACACCAGCCCGAGCGATCCGATCATGGTGTGGAACAGCTCGCTGGAAACGTAGGACATGGTGAACATGTTCTCTATCGGTATGCCCTGGGCCATGAAGACCATGAGGAGGCTGGTGAAACCGCCCGTATAGGCGAGCAGCAGGGTCGTCGTCATGGTGCCGTACACTTTCCTGCCGACGGTGAAGCCGGAGGCGACCAGTTCCGCGAACTTGAGTTCCGGCCGTTTCTTGTGGACTTCTTCCATCGCGACCGCGACGTCGATCGCCAGGTCCATGATCGCCCCGGAACTGGCAAGGAAGGTCCCGGCGAGGAAAATGGCGGTCAAGTCCAGGTTCTCGAAGCCGCCGAAGCGAAGGGTCTCGGAAAAGGGCCTGACCGCGCCGTTGAGCCGGTACGGGCCTGCCAGTGCAAGCGCCACGGCGGCGCTCATGGCGGTTCCCCAGAGACTGCCGAGAAATGCCGCCGTTCCGGCCCTGGTGAATCCGGCGACCAGGTAGCAGATCACCGCCGACAGGAGGGCTACCAGCCCCAGGCTGGCCGCCACCGGCTCGATGCCGGCCAGGAACGCGGGTATGAGCATTTTCCAGACGGCGATGGCAGTGAACAGGAAGGCGGTCATCGTCTTGAGGCCGGTCCAGCCGCCGTACAGCAGCAGGAGGAGGAAGAACACGCCAACCAGGGCGAGTTCCAGGTCGATACGCCAGTGGTCGACGAGGGTCAAGGCCGCGGGGCTGCCGTCCTCCCGGGGGTCGATGACGACGAGGGCCGTGTCGCCGGGGCGGTACATCTTGTCCAGGTCGCCCTTGCCGTAGAGTATGTTGTTCGCCTCGGCTTCCAGGCCGCGGTACGGGCCGTCCAGGACGCGGACCAGGGCGATCTGTTCGCCCTGCATGATGACGCCGTAGTTGCGGACGCCCCCGTCGAAGGTTTTCACTATCCTGGCGCGCGACCTGACGGATGCGTCATCCATCCGTTCGAAGCCGGTGGGCACCAGGGCGAGCAGCGCGGCGACGAGCATGGTCACTGCAACGAACACCGCCTTGCGACGTCCGATGCCGCCCCACGCGTGCCTGAAATATGCGCCGACGGCGCGGGAAACGTCCATGCTGTTCACCCCTGCCCGCAGCCTGCGCGGACACTGGAGGGACGGCCGCGACGGTATCGATCCGATCCCGCGTGGCCGTCCCGTCATGCGCTTGCTATTTCTTCACAGCGGCGGGCAGCTTGATGCCCATCACCGCGGCGAGCTTGGTGAATATCTCGGTGTTGTCGTAGTACCCGTCGAAAAGCGCCTGGCTCCGCCCGAGGGCGTAGGTTGGGACGGGGATGCCGGTGTGCGAGTAGGTGGTCCAGCCGATGCCGGCGGCCTGGTTGGCGATGTGCGTCAGGGTCACCGTCAAGGGTTCGTAGCCGCCGTACATCAGGTAGACGCTCTCCTGGGCCGCGCGTTCCACCTCGCCCTTCATGGTGCGGATGAACGAACGCTGGATCATCTCCTGCTCGGCCTGGGAAAGCGCGGCGTAGTCGATGCCGAAGAAGCGCTTGATTTCCGGGAGGATGTCGGCCAGGTTGGCGTCCGCGATGGTGCGGCCGTCCTTGTAGCCCGCGATGACCTGGCTGTCGAACTGGACGTAAGAACCCTTCTGCAAGGCTATCCTCCCGAAAGCCGTTGAATACTTGGTGCCCGCGAACCCGATGCTCATTCCGCCCGTCTCGTGGTCGCCGGTGACTATGATCAGGGTATCCTTGGGGTACTTCTTCTGGAACTCCATGGCCTTGGCTATGGCGCGGTCGAAGGCGAGCGTGTCGCCGATGGAGGCGGCGGCATCGTTGGCGTGGCAAGCCCAGTCGATCTTGCCGGACTCCACCATGAAGAAGAATCCCTTGGGGTTGAAGAGGAGTTCGATGCCCTTGGCTACGTAATCGGCCAGGGAAAGATCGCCTTCCTCGCGGTCGATCTCGTAGGGCATGGAGGATGAGTCCTGCAGCGTCTCGTTCATGGCCAGCACCTTCTGGCCGGCGACGGGCTTCAGGGCGCGGAACGCGGCGGCGCTGGTGACGACGGTGTAGCCGGCCCGCCTGGCCATCTCGACGGCGTCGGGCTGGTCGCCCAGCTTGCCTTTGGGCTGGCTGAGGCCGCCGCCGCCGAAGTAGTCGAAGCCCGATGCGGCGAGCTGGACGCAGATGTCGTAGATGTCGCCGCGGCTGGGCACCTTGGCGTAGAAGGCGGCCGGCGTGGCGTGATCGAGCGATACGTTTGAGACGATACCGACCCGCATTCCCGCTTCCTTGGCGTACTCGGCGATGGTCTTGAACCTGATGGTCTTGCCCGGATCCATGTTGATCACGCCGGAGGCTGTCTTGTTGCCGGTAGCGATCGCGGTGCCGGCGGAAGCCGAGTCGGTTATGATGGAGGTGGAGTCGTAGGTAGTGGTCAGGCCCTGGGCGGGAAACTGGGTGAAACCCAGCTTGACGAAGCCGGGGCTGGTGCCGGCCATCGACCTGGCATACACTTCGGCAGCGCTCACCTGGGCCATCGACATGCCGTCGCCGATGAAGACGAACACATACTTCGCCCTCTCGACCGACTGGGCGAAAACGGGAGCGGCGATGAAAGCGATTGCCAGCGCCAAAGCGGCAAACCTTTTGCGGTACTGCATCTGAGCCTCCTCGAAGGGATTTGCAAGATGCGTACTTTTAAGCCGCCATCGTTACGCCAGCGTGTGCCGTTCATGAAAAGATGGTGAGACCCGGCCTGCATGCCTCAATCGCCATCCCCCGGGATGCGCGAATGGCCGGGAGCCTTGATGCTGACCAGCCCGAGCCAGCCGTCCACCCGGACCGCGACCCCTTCCGGGAGGAGGAGCGCATCGCGAACGCCGCTCACGCAAGGCAGTCCGGCCTCCCTGGCCAGATGCGCGCCTGACCCGAGCCGGCCGCCCATGGTCTCTATGACTGCCACGGGCTCGAGGGCCAGGTGCCCTCGATGGAAGCGCTCGCAGGCGAGCGCGACCGCTCCGGCGCGGGGCATGCCCGTCCCGGGGGCCTGGGGCCGCGCGCGGTACAGCATGCCGTCAGCGCGTCCCGGAGA
>JAKLIU010000271.1 GCA_022709445.1 Spirochaetota bacterium
GCCCGGGGTCGGACTTGGCCGTCATCCTGATGGCCATTTTCATCAGCGCGCGGTCCAGCGCGGGCAGGCGCGAGAAGTCCATCCGGCCGTTCAGCGGGACATGGGGCAACGCATCGGCGATGGCCGCGCCGAGGGCCTTGGACACCCACTCCCGGCGCAATCCGTCTTCCTTCGCCGCTCCGGCGACCGTGAACAGGACGACCCTCTTGGTCTTGAGCATGGGCCAGCGCCTGAGGATCCAGCGGGCCATGGCCGGGCGGTACATCCGTACGCACGAACCCAGCACGATCGGGTCGCAGCGATCCAGCCCGCGCGCCTTGCCCACCGGCACGCAATCGAATCCGAGCTCCTCCGACAGCCAGCGGGCATAGCTCTCGGTCGCCCCGCTCCTGCTCTGATACACGATGATTCCCGCCATGCGTACCTCCCGGTGACGGCCTCCAGTGTACAGCACGCACGACCTTTTTTAACGAAAACCCGCCCTCAATAAGCAAGGAAGCATTCAGCCACCGCGAAGTCTTCGCGCACGTCCCGTGAACCCGGGAGCATGGTAGTGAATCTTCCCATGCGGTAAGGAAGAATCCCGCCACCGAAAGGCTTTCGAGCAACTCCCGTGAACCCGGGAGCATGGGTGGCATCTTCCCATGAGGTAGGAAGAATCCCGCCACCGAAAGGCCTTCGAGCCGCGTCCGTGAATCCTGAAGCATGGTATCGGATCTTCCCATGAAGTAAGGAAGAATCCCGCCACCGTAAGGCTTTCGAGCAAGTCCCGTGAACCCCCGAGCATGGGTGGCAAGAAAAACGACCCCCCGCGCTAGCGGCGGGTCGTTTTTCTTGCCAGGACCCATGCTCAAACCAGTACCCGGTCGTTGGACGCTCACCGAGCATCAGTGGCGGGATTATTCCGGCAGGTGCCAGGCCCCATGCTCAAACCAGTACCCGGTCCTTGAACACTCACCGAGCATCAGTGGCGGGATTCTTCCGGGGAAGGCGGGCTTGCGCGCCATGGTGCCGGGGTATAAGGTTCTCAGCGCGTCATGCCCAGGAGGTTCCCATGTCCCAGCGATTGCCCGTCTGCCGCATCCCCGGTCCGGTTCCCGGCGCATCCCGCGAACTCGCCCTCGAACTGTCCATGGCCACTCGGCACGGACTGGTGACGGGCGCCACGGGCACGGGCAAGACGGTGACCCTCCAGGCCCTGGCCGAGGCTTTCTCGGGCGCCGGCGTGCCGGTACTCTGCTGCGACGTCAAGGGCGACCTCTCGGGCCTGGCCGCGGCAGGGGGCGGCAACACCCGCATCTTATCGGCCTTCTCCTCCCTGGGCCTGGCCGAGCCGTCATGGAAGGCCAACCCGGCCGTCTTCTGGGACGTTTCCGGCAGGGAAGGCCACCCGCTGCGGGCCACGGTCTGCGACCTGGGGCCCCTGCTCATGGCGCGGCTCCTGGGACTGGAAGGCGTCCAGGCGGACGTGCTGCGCATCGTCTTCCGCATCGCCGACGAGCGCGGGCTGCCGGTCCTGGACCTGGCCGACCTGCGCGCCTTGCTCGCATGGGCTTCGGACAACGCGCCGGCGCTCAAGCCCGCGTACGGGCTCATGTCCACGGCCACCCTGGGAGCCCTCCAGCGCGCGGTGCTGGTGCTCGAGGACACGGGGGCGGGAGCCTTCTTCGGCGAGCCGGCCCTCGAGGTCCGCGACCTCATGCGCACCGACCCGGCCGGCCGGGGGATCGTCAACGTGATCGCGGCGGCGGGCATGATGGCGGAACCCGCCCTGTATGCGACGGTCCTCCTGCACCTCCTGGGCGAGCTCTTCGAGGAGCTGCCGGAGCTGGGGGACCGGGACAAGCCCTCCCTGGTCCTCCTCCTGGACGAAGCCCACCTCCTGTTCGACGGGGCGCCCAAGGCCCTGGTGGAAGCGGTCGAGCGCACCGCCCGACTGATCCGGTCCAAGGGCGTGGGACTGTGGCTGGTCACCCAGAGCCCGTTGGACATCCCGGACTCGGTGCTTGGCCAGCTGGGCAACCGCGTGCACCACGCGCTGCGGGCCTACACGCCCCGGGACCGGGCGGCCGTGGACTCGGTCGCCGGGACCCTGCGGCCCAACCCGGGCGTGGACGCGGCCACACTGATCACCGAGCTGGGCGTCGGCGAGGCCCTGGTGTCCTTCCTGGACGCGGAGGGCCGCCCGGTGCCCGTGGAACGCGTCCGGGTGGTTCCCCCCGCCTCGCGCATCGGACCACTGGACCCGAAGGAACGGGCCGCGCTGGCGGCGGCCTCCGACATGGGGCGGAAGTATGGCGCTTCGATCGACCGCGAATCCGCCTCCGAGCTGCTCAGGGGCCGGCTGGGAGCCGGGCCATCGGCGGCGGACGCATCCGGAACGGCGAGCGGTGGAGCTCCTGGAACGGGCGGTGCGGTCCGGGAACCCACCATCGAGGAGATAGAGGCGGAGCTCCGGGGCGATGCGCCCGTCATTCAGGGACGGAACGAAGCTTCCGGTTCGGGGCAGGCGGGAACCGTCCCGGCCCCAGACACGACCCGGGGCAGGACCCGAACCGCGACCCGAGGCGCAGCGACAGGCAATGGGCAGTCAGGAGGCCCGGCCGGCGGATTCGCCGCCGACCTCGCGCGGGCGGCCCTGACGGCGGCCGGCCGGGAGCTGGGCAGGCAGGTGGTCCGCAACCTGATGGGTACCCGCCGCAGGCGCTAGGCCGGGCCCGGGCGACGGGTTCGGGAACGGGCGAGATGGCAACCGAGCCGGTAACCGCTCTGCCTGAGAAGAGGAAAAACTATAACAGACTCAGGGCGAAGCTAAGGATTTTAGTGATGCCCAAACAGCATTGAACTCGGGATTTTCTTCATACACTTCCGGATCCTCACTGATTAAGATACGCGAATACTCTTCACCCCAAACTCCATCGCTGCAATGTAAAATCACCAGATCGGAAGAATCCGGAAGAGGCATCGCAGCTGGATAGTCCGTGAATTTACTGAGAAGCGCAGTTTCCAAATCAGTGTCATAGTCCGCAGGTACATTCATGGCCAACGGATCCAGTTCAAATCCTTGGAAAAGCATCGATCCGAAGTTTCCGGGATTGCCCGCCACTGCGACCAAAGCCCCACTTAAAACCCCCTGGGTAATTTCCACTGGAAAATCCGGGTCGGTCCAGTCATCGATGTATGTTTCCTGATGGTAGAGAACCACTTTCCCACTAGCGTCCAATGAATGATT
>JAKLIU010000272.1 GCA_022709445.1 Spirochaetota bacterium
CACGGTCCAGGCGGAATGCCACGAGGTGCCGGACGGCGGCATGCGCCTCCTGGTGCGGGACGTGACCTCCGCGCGGCGCGAGGAGTCGGAAGCCAGGGCGGCCGCCGCCGAGACCAGGCGGCTCCTGGAGATCACGGATCGCTCGCGCATCGCGCTCCTGAGCCTGGCCGAGGACCAGAAGGAGGCGGCGCGCACGCTCCGCGAGTCGGAGGAGAAATTCCGCCAGCTCTTCGACACCATCGCCGATTCGGTGATCATCTACGCGCCGGACGGGACCATACTCCTGACCAACCGCTCCGTGCGCAGGAACCTGGGCTACGCCGACGACGAGGAACTGCCCTTCCGCACCATCACCGACCTCCTGGTCCCGAGCTGGAAGGCGCAGGCCCCCGGCAGGATAGGCAGGATACTGGAGGCGGGGGAACTGGTGTTCGAGTCCGCCCACCTGCGCAAGGACGGGTCGGAGTTCCCGGTCGAGTCCCGGTCCAGGGTGATAGACTTCATGGGCGAGCGCGCCATCATGAGCGTCTCGCACGACATGGGCGAGCGCAAGCGGGCCGAGGAGGAGATCCTGCGCGCGAACGCGACCCTGGAGTCCAGGGTGGCGGAACGCACCGCCCAGCTGGAGCAGGCCAACCGCGAGCTGGAGGCCTTCAGCTACACCATCTCCCACGACCTGCGCGCCCCGCTCCGGGCCATCAAGGGCTTCACCTGCTTCCTGGAGGAGCAGTACTCCTCCAGGCTGGACGAGGAAGGCGTGCGGCTCCTGGGCGTGGTGCGCAGGAACGCCTACCGCATGGACAAGCTCATCACCGACCTCCTGGACTTCTCCCGCGTCGCGAGGGACGAGCCGCGGCTCTACCGCGTGGACATGCGCGAGCTGGCCCAGTCCGTATGGGCCGAGACCGCCGATCCCGACACCCTGCGGAGCTTCGACTTTTCCCTGGGGGACCTGCCCCCGGCCTGCGGCGACCCTGCCCTGCTCCGCCAGGTGTGGGTGAACCTCCTCTCCAACGCCGTCAAGTATTCCATGAAATCCGGCGTGCGCAGCATAGAAATCGGCGGCTATACGGCCGATGCCGAGCAGGTCTATTTCGTAAAGGACAGCGGGGTAGGGTTCAACCCCGAGTATGCGCACAAGCTCTTCGGCGTGTTCCAGCGCCTGCACAAGGCCGACGAGTTCGAGGGCAGCGGCGTGGGGCTGGCGATCGTGAAGCGCATCGTCACCCGACACGGCGGCTCCGTGTGGGCGGAAGGCCGGCCCGGCGGGGGCGCGTCGTTCCATTTCACCATCCCGGAAAGGAAAGGCTCATGAACATCCAGGCGGGGCTCAGGATACTCTTCGTGGAGGACATTCCGGAGGACGCGGAGATGGCCGCCTACGAGCTCAAGCGGGCGGGGCTGCGGTTCGAGCATCGGCTGGTGGACACCAAGGAGGATTTCCTGGCGGTCTTCCCGGCCTTCGGGCCGACCCTGGTGATCTCGGACTACTCCATGCCCCGCTTCGACGGCATGAAGGCCCTGCAGCTGGCGCGGGAGATGGACCACAACATTCCGTTCATCATCCTGACCGGTTCCAAGAACGAGGAGACCGCCGTCGCCTGCCTCAAGGCCGGGGCGAGCGACTACGTGATCAAGAGCCACATGGGCCGGCTGCCCTTCGCGGTGAGGGAGGCCCTGGACCACGCGCGCGCGCTGGCCGAGCGGGAGGCCACCCTGGCGGCCCTCCGGGAGAGCGAGGAGAGCTACCGCACGCTGGCGGACTCAGGTCAGGCCCTGAGCTGGACCTCGGACACGGAACGGCTCCGCACCTGGTTCAACAAGCCCTGGCTTGAGTTCACCGGCCGCGGTCCCGAGCGGGAGAAGGGCGACGGCTGGACGGCCGGCGTGCACCCGGAAGACCTCCGGACCTGCCTGGAAGCCTTCGACCGGGCGTTCGGGCGCCGGGAACGGTACAGCGTGGAGTTCCGCCTCCTCAGGCGCGACGGCGAGTACCGGCGCCTGCAGGAGCTGGGCTCGCCGCGCTACGCGGCCAACGGATCGTTCATCGGGTACATCGGGCACTGCCTCGACGTCACCGAGCGCGCCGTGGCGGAGGAACGCACGCGGCGGGCGCTGGAGGAGAAGGAGGCGCTCCTCAGGGAGCTCTTCCACCGCACGCGGAACAACATGCAGGTGATCATGGCCATCCTGTCGTTCGAGGCCGACGTCGCCCGGGACGACAAGGTCACCAGGCTGGTCCACGAGACCAACGACCGGATCATGTCCATGTCGCTGGTGCACCGGAAGCTCTACGAGTCCCAGGACCTCTCCCGCATCGACCTGCGCGAGTACGTCGACGACCTGGTCTCCCTCCTGGTGCAGGATCCTTCCTTTGCCGGGGAGCGGGTGGCGGTGAAGGTCGAGGTGCAACCGGTGTCGGTGCTCATCGACACCGCGATGCCCCTCGCGCTGATCCTGAACGAGCTGCTCACCAACGCGTTCAGGCACGCCTTCCCGGAGCCGCGGACGGGGACGGTGAGCGTCAGGCTGGACAAGGATCCGGGGGGCCGCATCAACCTGGAAGTGTCCGACGACGGGGTCGGCCTGCCGCCGGGCCTGGACCACCTGAGCTGCGGGACGCTGGGCTTCCAGCTGGTGCGCGGCCTGGTCCAGGAGCAGATAGGCGGGACCATGACGATGGAATCGGACGGCGGGCTGGCCTGCCGCGTCTCCTTCGACGAACCGGAAGCGCTGAAGAGGGTATGAGCATGGGAGACGCGCGGAAGATCGTCCTGGTGGAGGACGAGACCCTCAACGTGGTGTACATGAAGCTGCAGCTGCGGTACATGGGATACGAGCTCGCCGCGGCGCTGGCGACGGGCGAGGAAGCCATCGAGTACGCGGAACGGGAGCGACCGGCCCTCATCCTGATCGACATAAACCTGCGGGGGGACATGAACGGGCTGGAGGCGGTGCGACGCATCAAGGAGAAGGCCGACATACCCGTCGTCTTCCTGACCGGCTACCCCGACGCGTCGACGCGAGGGCAGGCCGACGCGCTGTCGCCGCTGGCCGTCCTGGTGAAGCCGGTGGACCTGCGGGAACTCAAGCGGATCATCGACTCCGTCATGGGGGGCGGGAGCGGCTAACTGGATCCCGCGGCGGCCCAGGTCAGGAAATCAGCCACGGTCTCCTCCAGCGGGCGCGTGCGGAAGCCCAGCTCCGATCGGGCCTTGCCGTTGTCCATG
>JAKLIU010000273.1 GCA_022709445.1 Spirochaetota bacterium
CGAGTTCGTCACCGTCGTGCCCGAGGAGGTGGAGCTCATGGACGTCTCCCCGAACCAGCTCGTCTCCGTGGCCGCGGCGCTCATCCCCTTCCTGGAGCACGACGACGCCAACCGCGCCCTCATGGGCTCCAACATGCAGCGCCAGGCCGTGCCCCTGCTGCAGCCCGAGGTGCCGCTCATCGGCACGGGCATGGAGCCCGTTGTGGCCAAGGACTCGGGGGCCGTCGTGACGGCCAAGCGGGCCGGGGTCGTCGAGAGCGTCGATGCCGCGCGGATCGTCGTCAAGTGCGACGAGGCCGAGCGGGGAAGCTTCGACACCGGTGTCGACATCTACAACCTGACCAAGTACCAGCGCACCAACCAGGACACCTGCTTCAACCAGCGGCCCATCGTCGTGACGGGCGACCGGGTGGACGCGGGGGACATCGTCGCCGACGGCCCGGCGACCCAGGACGGCGAGCTGGCCCTTGGCCGCAACATCCTGGCGGGCTTCGTGCCCTGGAACGGCTACAACTACGAGGACGCCATCCTCATCTCGGAGCGCGTGGTCCGCGACGACTACTTCACCTCCGTGCACATCAAGGAATTCCAGACCGAGGTGCGCGAGACCAAGCTGGGGCCGGAGCGCATCACGCGCGACATCCCCAACACCAGCGAGAAGAGCCTGGACTCCCTGGACTCCGAGGGCATCATCATGATCGGCGCCAAGGTCAAGGCCGGCGACATCCTGGTGGGCAAGGTCACGCCCAAGAGCGAGACCGAGACCACGCCCGAGTTCAAGCTGCTCAACTCCATCTTCGGCGAGAAGGCCAAGGACGTCCGCGATACCTCCCTGCGCGTGCCGCACGGCATCGAGGGCACCATCATAGACGTGCAGCGCCTCAAGCGCTCCGCCAACGACGACCTGTCCCCCGGCGTGGAGGAAGTGGTCAAGGTGCTCATCGCCGCCAAGCGCAAGCTCAAGGAAGGCGACAAGATGGCCGGCCGACACGGCAACAAGGGCATCGTGGCCCGCGTGCTGCCGGTGGAGGACATGCCCTACCTGGACGACGGCACCCCGCTGGACATCTGCCTCAACCCGCTGGGCGTGCCCTCCCGCATGAACATCGGCCAGATCATGGAGACCGAGCTGGGCTGGGCCGCCACCACCCTGGACGAGTGGTTCAGCTCCCCGGTGTTCCAGTCCCCGGACCAGGAGCAGATAGAGGAGCGGCTCAAGAAGGCGGGCCTCCCGGCAGCCGGCAAGACCCCGCTTCGCGACGGCCGCACCGGCGAGCACTTCCAGAACTCGGTCACCGTGGGCGTGATCTACTTCCTCAAGCTGCACCACCTGGTGGACGACAAGATGCACGCGCGCTCGACCGGCCCGTACTCCCTGGTCACCCAGCAGCCGCTGGGCGGCAAGGCCCAGTTCGGTGGCCAGCGCCTCGGCGAAATGGAAGTCTGGGCACTCGAGGCCTACGGCGCCGCGAACACCCTTCAGGAGCTCCTGACCATCAAGTCCGACGACATGACGGGCCGCGCCAAGGTCTACGAGGCCATAGTGAAGGGCGAGCCGCACACCGCGGCCGGCATCCCCGAGGCCTTCAACGTCATGGTGCAGGAACTCAGGGGCCTGGCCCTGGACATGAGGATCTTCGACGCCAAGGGCAAGCAGATCCCCCTGACCGAGCGCGACGAGGACCTGATCACCAAGCAAGGATCGAGCTTCTAGGATAGAGAAGACCACAGAGACTCAGAGGCACAGAGAAAGGACGAGGGAAGGCGAGTGAACGGAATCAAAACTCGAAGCATTCGCTTTCCTCTCTGTGGCTCTGTGCCTCCGTGGTTCAATTCTGAATTGACGCCAGTCTTACCTGAGGGGGAGACCGCATGAGAGACATACAGGACTTTGACAGCATCATGATTCGCCTGGCCAGCCCGGACATGATCCGGAGCTGGAGCTACGGCGAGGTCAAGAAGCCCGAGACCATAAACTACCGCACCCTGAGGCCGGAAAAAGACGGCCTGTTCTGCGAGCGCATCTTCGGCACCACCAAGGAATGGGAGTGCTACTGCGGCAAGTTCAAGTCCATCCGCTACAAGGGCGTGATCTGCGACCGCTGCGGCGTCGAGGTGACCCACTTCAAGGTCCGCCGCGAGCGCATGGGCCACATCGAGCTGGCCAGCCCGGTCTCCCACATCTGGTTCTACCGTTCGGTCCCCTCGCGCATGGGCCTGCTCCTCGACCTGCCGGTGGCCGCGCTGCGCTCGGTCCTGTACTACGAGAAGTACGTGGTGATCGACGCGGGCGACACCGACCTCAAGAAGATGCAGCTCCTGTCGGAGGAAGAGTACTACGAGGCGCAGGACCGCTACGGCGGCGCGTTCTCCGCCGGCATGGGCGCGGAGTCCATCCGCCAGCTCCTCGAGGGCCTGGACCTGGACGACCTGGCCGCCGAGCTCCGCGTGCGCATGATCGAGAAAGGCGCCAAGAGCGACAAGCGCCTCCTCAAGCGCATCGAGATCGTGGAGAGCTTCCGCGGCTCGGGCAACAAGCCCGAGTGGATGATCCTGGACGTGATCCCCGTCATTCCCCCGGAACTCCGCCCCATGGTCCAGCTGGACGGCGGCCGCTTCGCAACCAGCGACCTCAACGACCTGTACCGCCGCGTCATCAACCGCAACAACCGCCTCAAGCGCCTGCAGGGCCTCAACGCGCCGGACATCATCATCCGGAACGAGAAGCGCATGCTTCAGGAGGCCGTGGACGCCCTCTTCGACAACAGCAAGAAAAAGCGCGTGGTCAAGGGAGCCTCCAACCGGCCGCTCAAGTCCCTGTCCGACATGCTCAAGGGCAAGCAGGGACGCTTCCGCCAGAACCTCCTCGGCAAGCGCGTCGACTACTCCGGCCGCTCGGTCATCGTGGTCGGCCCCGAGCTCAAGATCCACCAGTGCGGCCTGCCCACCAAGATGGCCCTCGAGCTGTTCAAGCCTTTCATAATGAAGAAACTCGTCGAGAAGGACGTGGTCTACAACATCAAGAAGGCCAAGATGCTCGTGGAGCAGGAGACGCCCGAGGTGTTCGCGGTCCTGGACGAGGTGGTGCGCGAGCTGACCGTGGCCGGCGGGTTCCGCCAGTTCGTGCGCGCGCGCACGCCCAGCCAATAGGGGCACGATGGACCGGTTCCTGAACACCATGAAGGCCCAGGCCGCAGCCCTCGA
>JAKLIU010000274.1 GCA_022709445.1 Spirochaetota bacterium
CCCTGACTCGCCCTTGTCCGGCCCCCTGGCCGCCATGAGCTGCCCCCCCGCGGCCTGGCGGATGAAGAGCAGGTGCACGGGGCTCCCGGGCCCGGCGGCCGAATAGCCTGAAAGGTCGAGCTCTAAAGTTTTCATGAAACTTTTGCTGCAAGATCGCTGCCGCGGGAAAGCGGAAGGCCGGGCACCTGCCCGCAGGGTTGCGGCTGCGGTCGGCGCTCCCGGACACCTCGTCGTTTTCGCATGACAATTCATATAGTTGCCTTCGTCATGCGACCGGAACGCGGCGTTTATTTCCCCTGGGGCGAAAAGATGGACCTGCCCCCGGCGATCTAAAATATGTGATTCGGTTTTCTTTTTCGTTCCCGGTGAAACCGTGGAGGGCCTGGCCGGACATTCCCGCACGGGAGATCACCCCCGGCTGCAGGAGTTCCCAGGTGAAACCATCCCCTCCCCCGGAGTCCCCCGCTCCGCGCTTCATCCGCGGCGCGGCTCCCCGGGCGCTCGCCTACTTCGCCCCTCCGCCCAGCACGGCGTACAGCCGCACCTGTCCGGCGGCCTTCGCCAGGCGGACCGCCACGAGCCCCTGCCGGACCCCGTACAGGGTCCGCTGGGCGTCGAGGACGCTCAGGAAGCTGTCAATGCCCTTGTCATACCGGGCGTTCGCCAGCCGGTAGGTTTCCGAGGAGGCCTCGTGCAGGGACTGCCAGGCGGAGAGCTGCTCGTCCACCGTGCCCAGCAGGGCCAGGGAGTCCGCCGTCTCCCGAAACGCGGTCTGGATCGAGCGCTCGTACTGGGCCAGGGCGATCTCCCTGTCCACCGTGCTCACCCGGTACGCGGGCCATATCCGGGCGTCGAGGATGGGCAGGGCGGCGCTGGGGGAGAAGAGCCAGGTGCGGGAGCCGGCGTCGAACAGGCCGGAGAGCTCTGCGCTGGCAGTCCCGAGGGTGGAGGTGAGCGAGATGCTCGGGAAGAACGCGGCCCGGGCGGCCCCGATGTTTGCGTAGGTCCCTTTGAGCCGGTGCTCGGCGGAGAGGATGTCCGGCCGGCCCAGGAGGACGTCCGAGCTTGCCCCGGCCTCGATCCCCCGGGGGGGAGCGACGCTTCCGAGGTTGGCGGGCAGAAGGTCGCGCGGGGCCGGTGAGCCGAGCAGGAGGTCGAGGGCGTTCTCGTCCAGGGCTGTCTGCCTCTTGTAGACGGCGATGTCGCCCCGGGCGGTGTCCACGAGGGTCTGGGCCCGCCTGAGGTCGAGCTCGGTGGCGACCCCGACGTCCGCGCGCTTCCTGACGAGGGTGTACGCCTCCTGCTGGGCCGCGAGCGTCGCCCTGGCCAGGTCGAGGGCTTCCCGGTCAGCGGCCAGGGCGAGATACGCCTGCGCCACCGCCGAGACGAGCGAGACCTGCGCGCCGCGGCGAGCCTCTTCCGTCGCCAGGTACTCCTCCAGCGCCTGGTCCTTCAGGCTGCGGATGCGGCCGAACAGGTCGATCTCCCAGGAGATCACCCCGAGGCTGGCGCGGTACGTCTCCGAGGTCGTGGCCTGCCCGGACCTCGAGAGGTCCCCCGGGACGCGCTCCTTGCTGCCGCTTGCAGACCCGTAGACCGTGGGGAGGACCTCGGCGCGCTGGATGCCGTACATGGCCCGCGCCCGCTCGACGTTCAAAGCGGCGACCTTCAGGTCGCGGTTGCCCGCCAGGGCGGTCTCGATGAGCTTGCGGAGCTTCGCGTCAGTGAAGAACTCCCTCCAGGAAAGGTCGGCCGCGGTGCCGGCCGGGGCACTGGATCCCAGGTACGCCTCGCCCTCGGGCCAGCTCTCCGGGACCGGGGAGGCGGGCCTGGTGTACCCAGGGGCCAGGGTGCAGCCCGCTGCGAGGAGGGCTGCGGCGCACAGGACGATCAGCAGTCTTGTTTTCATCTCACTGGCCCTCCGCATCAGGCAAGGTCTGCACGGGTCCGCCCCTCTTCTTCCTGCCGAAGACCTGCTCGATGATCACGTAGAAGAGCGGCGAGAAGATGACCACCAGGAGCGTCGCGGTCACCATGCCGCCGAGCACGCCGGTGCCGATGGCGTTCTGGGCGCCCGCGCCGGCGCCGGCGGTGAGCGCCAGGGGAAGCACGCCGAAGCCGAACGCCAGCGACGTCATGAGGATGGGGCGGAACCTGAGCTTGGCGCCTTCGACGGTCGCCTCCATGAGCCCCATGCCCTTTTCCATGCCGCCCTTGGCGAACTGGACGATGAGGATGGCGTTCTTGGTGGCCAGGCCGAGCGTGGTGAGCAGGCCGATCTGGAAGTAGACGTCGTTGGCCATCCCGCGCAGGCTCGTGGCGATGATGCCGCCGATGACCCCCAGCGGCAGGATCAGCAGGATGGAGATGGGGATGGTCCAGCTCTCGTAGAGCGCCGCCAGGCACAGGAAGATGACGAAGACCGAGAATGCGTACAGGAGCGGGGCCTGAGAGCTCGCCATGCGCTCCTGGTAGGAGAGCCCTGACCAGTCGAAGCCGAGACCCCTGGGCAGCTTCTCCACCGCTTCCACCATGGCCTGCATGGCTTCTCCCGAACTCCTCCCCGCCGCCGGCTCGCCCCACAGGTTCATGGACGGGAACCCGTTGAAGCGCTCGAGCCGGGGCGACCCGTAGGTCCAGCGGCCCGTGGCGAAGGAGCTTAAGGGCACCATGGACCCCGACGAGCTCCGGACATAGAGCCTTTCAAGATCCCTGGGCAGCATCCGGTAGGGGGCGTCAGCCTGGATGTACACCCTTTTCACGTCGCCGCCCTTGACGAAATCGTTGACATAGGAGCTGCCGAAGGACGCGGCGATGGTCCTGTGGATGGAGGAGATGGGAAGCCCCAGGGCCCCTGCCTTGTCCCAGTCCACGTCGACACGGTACTCCGGGACGTCTTCCATGCCGTTGGGCCGGATGGAGGTCACCCGCGGGTCCCGCGCGGTCAGCCCCAGGAGCTGGTTGCGGGCGTCCATCAGGGCCCTGTGCCCGATCCCGCCCCGGTCCAGAAGCTGGAAGTCGAAGCCCTGGGCCATGCCGAGCTCCGGGACAGCCGGGGGCGGGAAGACGAACACCATGGCGCTCCTGATGCCCGAAAGGGTTCTCATGGACCTCTCGGCAATGGCCTTGGCCTTCAGCTCGGGCCGGTCGCGCAGGTCCCAGTCCTTGAGCTT
>JAKLIU010000275.1 GCA_022709445.1 Spirochaetota bacterium
AGCCCGTGCCTTGGCATCCACGATGGCTGTGGAGCCTTCGTATCCTATCGTGAAGGCGAAATCCGCTCTGTTTATCATGAAGACCTCCGGAGGGCGTGCTGGAAGGCGCGGCGGCATGGCGCCCGGGCCATGGATGGGCCGAGGCAAAAAAGAGCCGGACCCGCGCGCGGCGTCCGGCTTCAAGGATACACCGTTACGCCCGGGGGGCGCAACGGCTCGGGCGGCGACTCAGTCGGCCGGGCTGAAATTGTCCTTGCCGGCGCCGCACATCGGGCATACCCAGTCGGCGGGCAGGGCCTCGAACGCGGTTCCGGCGGGGATCTTGGCGTCGGGATCGCCCTCGGCCGGGTCGTAGATGTAGCCGCACACGTCGCACACGTATTTCTTCATCGCTCGTTCTCCTCGGGTCCCTGGGGACTGGTTATGCTTCGGCCTTCCAGAGGCCATGGAGGTTGCAATACTCGCGGGCGGTGACCTTGGCGGCCTTCACCCGGAACTCGGCCTCGGGCTTGGCTCCCGGGGCCAGGTGGGCGCGGTGCACCGCGCCGTCGGCGATCAGCTCGATCCACTCGATGTAGTGCTTTTCCTCCATCGGATGGGCCACGGCGCCCACGGTCACCCGCCAGCCGTCAGCGGTCCGCTCTATCACCGGGACGTGCTTCTCCTTGGAGGCGTCGGTGGTGTTTTCCTTGACCAGGGTCATGGCCTGGCCGCAGCACCACAGCTCGCCCTCGCCGCCGTGGAGCACCTCGACGATGTTGCCGCATTTCTCGCACTTGTAGATCTGCATGTTCTGGGCCATGGTTCGCTCCTTACCAATTCTCGCCGAGGATCTCGAAATACGCCTGGGGATGGGCGCAGGCCGGGCAGGCCTTGGGGGCTTCCGCGCCCTCGTAGAGGAACCCGCAGTTGAGGCAGCGCCACACCTGGGGCTTGTCGCGCTTGAACGCGCGCTGGCCGTCGATGTTGGCCTTGAGGGCCTCGTAGCGCTTGGCGTGCTGGCGCTCCGCCACGGCGATGGACTCGAAGACGGTCGCGATCGCGGGGAAGCCCTCTTCCCTCGCCACCTTGGCGAAACCGGGGTACATTTCCTTCCACTCGTAGTTCTCTCCCGCGGCCGCCTCGGCGAGGTTCTCGGAGGTGGTCCCCACCGGCCCGGCGGGGAAGGATCCGTTCACGGCGATCTCGCCGCCTTCCATGAGGTTGAACAGGCGCTTGGCGTGTTCCTTCTCCTGGTTGGCGCTCTCCTCGAACACGGCGGACACCTGGATGTAGCCTTCCGACTTGGCCTTGCTGGCGAAGAATGTGTATTTGTTGCGGGCCTGGGACTCGCCCGCGAAGGCGGCCATCAGGTTTTTCTCTGTCTGGGTTCCCTTGAGGTTCTTCATGGATACTCCTTTGAGGATTGATCCGGCACGACGGGCCGGTCACCGGGTCGCCGACCCGGGAAACGCGCGCCGGACGGGCGCGCGGCAAAAACTCGTTACCGGGCGATTATACAGTCAATCCCCGAGGAAAGCAAACCGCTTCGCCGCGGCTCAGACCTTGAAGCTGTCCGTGCCGGACTCGACCCTGCCGATCAGCACGGTGTTGCGCTCTCCCAGCCTGGCCACCGTGCCGGTCACGGCCTTGATGCCGTCGGACTCGCGGCCTATCTCCTCCATGGCGTGCTTGAGCTCTTCCGTGATGGCCAGCAGGCGCTTCATCTCCACCCCCGCGGCCCCGGCGCCGACGGTCATCTCGGAGGACGCGCCCTTCACTTCCTCGCTGATGTTGCGTATGGTGGCCAGGGCCTCGAGTATCTGCCTGGAGCCGGTGTTCTGTTCGTCCATGGACCGGGCGACCTCCCCCTCAAGCTCGCTCACGCGCGTGACCAGGCCCTGGATGTCCTCGAAGGCCTTCTCCGCGTCCGCGGACGATCCGACGACCCGGTCGATGCCGCCCCTGATGGACGCGATGCTCCGCGCGATCTCCTTGGAGCGGGTGGCGGACACCTCGGCGAGCTTGCGTATCTCGTCGGCGACCACCGCGAATCCGGCGCCCGCGTCGCCCGCGTGGGCCGCCTCGATCGCGGCGTTCATGGCCAGAAGGTTGGTCTGGGCCGAGATGGCCTGGATGACCTTGTTCGCGTCGACGAGGCCCTGCGACTGGGCCGATATGTCCCGGACCAGGGACGCCACCCCGGCCAGCTTGCCCTTGCCGGTGTCGGAAGAGGCCACGAGCCGGTCCATGTAGTCGCCGAAGGATTCCAGGTTCCTGGAGATCGAGGCGATGTTCCCCACCATCTCCTCGATCGAAGCGGACGATTCTGCGACCCCGTCCCTTTGCCGCTCGATCATGCGGTCCAGGGACTCGATGTTCCTCGTGATCTGCTCGACCGTCGAGGATACCTCCTCCACGCTCGCGGCCTGGTTGACGGCCCGCTCGACCACGCCGTCGATGGCCTCGTCGATCTTGCCGACCGCAGCGCTGGCGTCCCCCAGGCTGGCGTCCAGCTCCCCCGACCCCGCCTTCAGCTCGGACATGGCGGACTTCACCCGGCCTATGATGTCGGCCAGCTTCTCGGTGAAGCGGTCGAAGGACCTGGCCAGCTCGCCGATCTCGTCCCTGGCCCCGAGGCCCAGCCGGCGGGTCAGGTCCCCCTCGCCCTCGGCTATGTCCCTCAGGAGGGCGTTGGCCTTGATGGCCGGCCGGGCGACCATGCCCGCCACGATCACGGTGACCGCGGACTGGGCCAGCATGACGGCCGCGAAGGTGATGATGAGGGTCAGCACCAGCTGTTCCATGCCGGAACTGCGGCGCACGGCTTCCATGGGGGTGACCACCAGGAGCGACCAGGGCCTCGAGGACCGAGCCATGCGCACCGGCGTGTAGATGTAGAGGAGCGAGTCGCCGCCGGATCCGGCTTCCCGGACCAGCTGCGAGCCTTCCCGGACCGCCTTGGCTTCCTCGGAAGCGGCGGAATCAGCGGCCAGCACGTTCGTGCCGATCTTGGCGCTCTCGAAATGGTACATGAAGGTGGTGTCGTTGGCGATCAGGGCCGCCGCGCTCTCGGCGAGCGGCCGCACGGCGCGGGCGAGGGGGGCGATCAGGCGATCGCCTCCTCGCGCTTCCGGGCGCGGGACTCCACCAGCTTTGTCAGGACTTCCTTGGCCGGACCTTCGAGACT
>JAKLIU010000276.1 GCA_022709445.1 Spirochaetota bacterium
AAGCCCGTCTGCCGGCCTTCCGGATCCAGCGGCACAAACTCCTGCGTCGCCTTCGCGAGCGTGTTGAACAGTTTCAATCCCATGCCGCCGCGCAGGTTAGTCCCGCCCGCGCGAAAGAAAAGTTCAATGTTGCCGGCGCCCGCGGGCGCTTGCTTTTCCGCGGCGGCCTGCCCAGAATCCCCGCGCCGGTCATGAATATTCACAATCCGATCGAGCATCCGGAGGCCCAGCCCCGCTGGCGCCGGTGGCTCCTGCTCGGATGGTTCCTCCTGGCCCTGATCCTGGGCGTTTACGGCTACTGCCGCGCCGACCAGGAGTACTACGCGGAGATCGCGCCCCTGGACGCGCTTTATAACGCCGCCGGACTCTTCCTCCTGCACATGCCCGGCATCTACAAGCAGCCCAACTGGGCCCTCGAGGCCGCCCGCTGGATGGCCGCGCTCTTTTTCTGCTACGCCGCCCTGGCGGTCGTCTTCAAGCTCTTCCACCGCGAGGTCGCCTGGCTCCTGCACCGCCGCCTGGCCGGCCATGTGGTCCTGTGCGGCCTGGGCGGCTCCGGCCTGCAAATCCTGCGCGCGCTCCGCAAACCCCGCGCCACCGGGCCGGCCTTCCCGGTGGTGGTTATCGACGCCGCCCCCGAGGCCGAACGCGTCGAGGCTGCCGAGGCCATGGGCGCCAGCGTCATCGTCGGCGACGCCGGCCGCGCCGAAGTGTTGGCCGAGGCCAGGGTGGGTCACGCCCATCGCCTGGTCGCCGCCTGTCCCCAGGATGCCTCCAATGTCCAGGTGGCCATCCAGGCCCAGGCCCTGGCCATCGTGGCCGGCCGCACCCCCAGGAATCCCCTCCTCTGCCACATCCAGGTGACCGACCTGGACATGCGCGCCGCCTGCCAGCGCATCGAAGCCTTCGCCGAAACCGAGCCCGCCTGCCAGCTCCAGTTCTTCGATCTGTTCGACAGCGCCGCCCGCCGGCTGCTCATCGACGAGATGCCGCTGGACCGGCCGGCTGGCTTGCGCGCCAACGACCCCCGCCAGGCGGCCCTGGTGATTGTCGGCTTCGGCCGCATGGGGCGCGCGCTGGCCGTGCGCGCCGCCAAGCTCGCCCATTTCGCCAACGGCCGGCCGCTGCGCCTGACCATCATCGATCAACAGGCCGCCCTCCAGGAGCAGCGCCTGCTCTTCCGTTACCCCGCCTTCCGCGAGATTGCCGACCTCGACGTCCATGCCCTGGACGCCGAATCCCTCGAGGCCCGGCGCGTCATCCAGGAAGCCTGCGATCCTGCCCGCTTCTGCGCCAGCGTCGCCCTTTGTCCCGAGGAGGAGTTTCACACCACCGAGATCGCCCTCCAGCTCCTTCCCATGCTCCGCGCCGCGCAAACCCCCCTGGCTGTCCGCTTTCTGCGCGACGAGCGCCTGATCCGCCTTCTGAATCTGCGCCCCCGGGACCTCACCCCGGGCGGCGCCGTGCGCGCCTTCGGCGTGGTCGAGGACGCTTGGCTGCGCGAGGCCGTCGAGGATGCCCGGCACATCGCCCTGGCCCGCGCCATCTACGAGCGCTCCGCCGCCTCCGGCTGCTCTCCCGCCGCCCAGCCCAAGACCGACACCGCCCACTGGCATTGGAACCAGCTTGATGAAGTCGAGCGCGAGCGCTGCTACCAGCAGGCCGACCATCTCCCCGTCAAGCTCCGCGCCATCCAGTGCGAAATCGTCGGCGCCGAAGATCCCCGCCCCGCCGCGGCTTTCCCGCCCGAGGAGGTCGAGCTGCTCGCCCGCATGGAGCATGCCCGACGCATGGCCGCCCACCGCCTCGAGTGCGGGCGCGCCGGCGCCGCCGGGGCCGACCGCCCCCCCGACGCCGCCCCACGCCTCCTTCCCTGGGCCGACCTGGACGAGCCCACCCGCGATCTCTGCCGCGAGGCGGTCCGCGCCATCCCGTCCCTGCTCGAACCCTGCGGACAAAAGGTGGCGCGGCGGGCGCTCGCCCCCGCTTCCTCAGCCCTGCCCTGAACCGGATTTCCCGCGGGGAAGTCCGGGCTGAGGCCGGTTCGGGGGGGGGCGCCTGGCCAGCGAAGCCGGCCAAGGGGCGCTCTCACCGCACCCGCGCCAGCGACAACGTGGTCTGTTCGGGCCGGGGCGGCGGCGGGGCCGACCACTCCAGGGCCCGGTCCACCACGGCGTGCATCTGTTCGAACCACCACCGCGCCCGCGCCAGCCGGCGGTCCCGGCGCGTGCCCCGCCGCAACGGGAGCGCCGTCGTCTCGAAACTCAGCTCCAGTTGACTTTGGATTTCTTGGGTCGCTTTCATTTTTTTCTCGCATTCTGGCGCCTAGGGTAGGACATCCGCAGTCCTACCCTCATTATTTCCAAAAGAAATTCCGGCAGGGCGGCGCTCCCGCGGAACCGCCTCGCGCGCGCCATCCCCAGCGCGCCCGACACCACCGGAGGCGGACCCGACGGGGCGGGCTGTGGCCGAATTCGGGAGGCCCGGAAAGAATTGCCTGAGACCGGGCGCCTGGGGCAGTCTGGGCGCGGGCGGACGGGCCGCGTTAGCGCGAAGCCATGATCGAGGACAAAATGCAACGGCAGCGCTTCGAGCACAAATACCTGCTCCCGGAGGAGCAGGCCGTGCGCGTGGCGGATTTTCTGGACGGCTACCTGGAGCGGGACCCCAACGGGGGGCGTCGGAAGGACGGCGCCTACGGCGTGCACAGCATCTACCTGGACTCGGACAACCTGGACACCTACTGGTGGACGGTGAACGGAATCAAGAACCGGTTCAAGCTGCGGATGCGCTTCTATGACAATCGCGCCGACGGGCCGGTGTATTTCGAGATCAAGCGGCGGGTGGACCGGGTGATCTTCAAGAAGCGCGCGGCGGCGCGGCGAGCCATGGCCCCGCTGCTGCTGGCCGGGCAACTGCCCGAGCCCGACTGGCTGCTGTCCGACGATCCCCGGCAGATGGCGGCGCTGGCGGACTTCGTGGGGTTGGCGCAGCGGATCGAAGCCGCGCCCAAGGTTCACGTGGGCTATTGGCGGCAGGCGTGGGTCAGCCTCAAGACCAGCGGGGTCCGCGCCACCCTGGACCGGCGCGTTGGCGCCATGCCCCAGCCCGCGCCGCGCTTTTCCACCCGCATGAAGGGGGCCTGCTTTC
>JAKLIU010000277.1 GCA_022709445.1 Spirochaetota bacterium
CTGACGCCCCGGGGCTCCACCCTGGCCTTCGGCTTCGACGCGCTGCTTTTGTCCAAGATTCCGGACGCCAACCTGGTGTCCACGCCCTTCGCCCGGGACGACGCGATGGAGGCCGGTCCGCGCTCCTTCCTGTTCGAGACGGGCGTCAGCGCCCGCTGGACCATCGGCCGCGCGAGCGTCTTCCTGCGGCCGTCCCTGGCGGTGATGGACGGCCGGTTCACCGGGCGGCTGGAAATGGGCGCGGAGTACCTTCTGGGCACCCGCTGATGAAGATCCTCGTCACATCGTACTTCTTCCATCCCGAGGGCACGCCCCGCGCCACCCGTACCTGGGAACTGGTGCGCGAGTTCGCGCGGCTGGGGCATGAGGTGCTCGCCTACGTTCCCGACTACCCGGAGGACTACTCGGCCCTCGAGGCCCGGTACGGCTTCCGCGTGCGCACGGTTCCGTCGGGCTTCCTCCTCAACAAGGGCGACAAGAAGCCCGAAGGCCTGGCCAGCCGCGCCCTGGCAAAACCGGCGCCGGTCAAGCGAGCCCTGTACGGATTGTACCGCTGGGCCACCGGGGGCCGGCAGGTGGAGTACGCCGCCACCCTGTTCCGCGCCCTGGACCGGGACGCCGCTGCCGGGACGCTGGTTCCCGACTACGTCCTGTCCATCGGCCTGCCGTTCTCCGTGCACCTGGGCACGGCCCGGTTCCTGCGACGGTACCGGCGCGCCAGGCGGATTGCGGGCGCAGCTCCCGTCACGGCCGTGGCCGATTACGGCGACCCGTACTATTACGAACCCATGGAGCGAAAGCTGTTCCTGCACCGCTGGCTGGAGGCCCGGACGCTCAAGGCCTTCGACCGGGTGGTCCTGCCGCACGACCGGATCCTGTCCTGCTTCACGCGCTACCGAGGCGTCGGGGACAAGATCAGCCTCATCCCGCAGGGCTTCGACCTGTCGGGAGCGGACAATCCGCCGTACGCGCCGAACGCGGTGCCCACGTTCGCGTACGCGGGCGTCTTCTACCGCGGGCGGGGAAACCCGGCGGAGCTCCTGTCGGCGCTCGCATCGCGCGGCGGGGAATTCCGCTTCATCGTGTACACCGACACGCGGCCCGGGAGCGAGTCCATGGCCTGCCTGGCTCCGTTCCGTGAAGCCCTGGGCGAGCGTCTGGAGCTCCGGGCCCGCATACCGCGCGAGTTCCTGATACGCGAACTGTCGGGGATGGATTTCCTCCTGAGCATAGACTGGCCGGGGGTGTTCCACACCAAGCTGGTGGATTACCGCCTGGCCGGCCGGCCCATCCTGAGCTATGAGCCTGGCCGCTTCGAGCCCGCCGTTCTGGAAGAATTCCTGGCAGGCAGGTACAAGCGGGATTTTTCCCCGAACATCGACTTGTCTTCCTTCGATATCCGTGCCGTGGCCGCCCGATTCCTTGCGCTGGCGTGAGCGCTATCAGTTACCGGCGGCGCTTCCGGTTGTTCCATGCGAGAGGAGCGAACAGCCCATGCACAGAACCATGAAACCGGCGGCGCTGCTCGCCGTCCTGTTCCTGTCGGCGGCCGCCGTTTCGGCCCAGACCGCGTTTTCCGGACTGGATGCCGCGCAGAAGGCGGCGCTTGCCCGGGGCGAGACCGTGTTCCGCAGCCTCTCGAGCTACAAGAAGCTGGCGATCCCGGCCGCCGCCCCGGGGGCGACCGAGCTGATAGCCGCCATGAAGGACCTGGGACCCAATTACCTGGGCGAAACCATCATGGTGGTGCCGCGCACCGCGGCGGGTTCCGACGCCCTGTCGCGGCTTGCCGCCATCCTCATCGACGTGGCCGGCTACAAGGGCATACCGTACTGGTCCGTGGCCAACGAGCGCTTTTACGACCTGTTCTCCAAGTCCGAACAGGTCTCCCGCACGGACAAGCCGGGCGCCGTGAGCATCGAGGCCCGGCACCACATGGAACCCTTCGACGAGTACCGGGCCGCGTACACGGTGTCGACCTTTCCCTCGCGCCTGTACTACACCGGGGAGAACCTGACCCCGCTGGTGTACAGCTACAGGGACCTCAAGGTGCTGGATCCCGGCCGCCTGCGCTGGGTGATGAGCGCCTGGACCGAGGGCGACAACTACGTGTTCTACGGCGTTGGCGCGGCCAGGGCCTTTGACCTGTTCGGGCTGTTCCGCGACAAGATGGAGACCAGCCTGGTGGGCCGGATCAAGGCGTTTTTCGGCTACGCCTTCGGCAAGATGCGCGAGGCGGGTTCCTGAGCCGGCACCCAGGTACGCGGTCACCGACATGGGTGACCGGGGCGCGGGGACTCCTGGGGAGCGCGCTCTGCGGTGAGCTGGAAAGCGCCGGGATTCCCTGCCTGGGAACCGGTTCAGAAACAGACATTCGCGAGCTGGATACGATCATGCAGTTCGCGGCGGATGCGCGGCCGCGCTGGATCGTCAACTGCGCCGGCTGGACCGACGTGGACGGAGCCGAGGGCCACGAGGTCGACGCGTACGCCGTCAACGCGACGGGCGCGCGCAACCTGGCCGAGGTGGCGCAGTCACTCACTGCCGGACTTATCCACATTTCCACCGATTACGTGTTCAACGGCCGCGTGGGTCGGCCGTACGTTGAAAACGACGAGCCTGATCCACTCAACGCCTATGGTCGGACCAAGTTGGCCGGCGAGCGATTGGCCCTGGAAGCCTGCGAACGGACAATCGTCCTGCGTACCTCACGGCTGTACGGCATGAGCGGCCGGGACTTCGTGCGAACCATGATCGGGCTCATGGCCGAGCGGGAGTCGCTGTTGGTGGTGGACGACCAGGTGTCCTCGCTGACGGGCGCGGTCGATCTAGCCCGGGCTATTGTGCGCATCATGCGCGAAGAGCGGAGCCTTTCCGGAATCTACCATTGCGCCGGTTCCGGGGAAGCAAGCTGGCTGGAATACGCCAAGCGTATCCGGGACTGCACTTCCCGGCACGCGCCGCGCCTGGCCTGCTGTGAGCTGCGTCCCGTGCACGGGAGCGGATTCCCGGCCAGGGCCGAACGGCCGGCCCGATCTACCCTGGATTGCGGCGCTATCGAATCGCGGCTAGGCATACGCCTGCCGCCGTGGGAAGAGAGCCTGCGCATGCACATCGACCAT
>JAKLIU010000278.1 GCA_022709445.1 Spirochaetota bacterium
ACCTGGTCTACGCCCTCTGCCTGGACGCCTCGGGCAGGCTGTGGGCCGCCACCAACGCCGGGCTGTCCCGCCGCGACGCCGACGGGCGCTTCAAGAGCTACGGGAGCGACCCCGCCGACACCCGCTCCCTGCCGTCCAGGATAGTCCGCGACGTGACCGTGGACTCCCTCGGCCGGCTCTGGGTCTCCTGCAACGGCGGCGGCGTCGCTCTGTACGAGGAGGCGACCGACGACTTCAGCCACTGGACCAAGCGCGACGGCCTGCCGTCAAACGTGGCCCTGGGCATGGTCGAGGGCCGGCCGGGGGAGATGTGGGTATCCACCGTGATGGGCCTGGCCGCCCTGGACCCGGCCACGGGCCGCTTCCGCCCCCTGAGCGCCCAGAGCGACCTGCGCCACGGCGAGTTCACCGTGGGCATGACCCGGACAGCCACCGGCATCCTGTACTTCGGCGCGCTCAACGCGCTGTACCGCATCGACCCGGCCACCATGGGCTACGACGAGCGGGCTCCGGTGGTGCGCCTGACCGGGCTGTCCGTCCCGGCCGGGAACGAAGAACCCGGCTCCTCCCCCTGGTTCGTCGAGCGCCTGGCCCTCCGCTGGAACCGGGCCTCAGTCTCCTTCGATTTCGCGGCCCTCGACTACAGCGATGCCTTCCGCAACCAGTACGCCTACATGCTCGAGGGCTTCGACGCGGACTGGGTCTACTCCGGTTCCCGCTCGTACGCCGGCTACACCAGCCTGCCCCCGGGCCGGACCTACACCTTCAAGATCAAGGCGGCCAACGGCGACGGGGCCTGGAGCCCCGAACCGGTGGCCATCGAGCTGGTCGTGGAGGCCAACCCCTGGCTCAGCTGGTGGGCCTTCGCGCTCTACGGAGCCGTGCTCGCGGCCCTGGTCTGGGCCGTCGCCCTGGCCAGGAGCCGGCAGCTCCTGCGCGGCAGGGTGGACGACCTGTCCAGGCTCAAGGGCGAGCTGGAGGCGGCCAACGTGCGCCTGGAGGAACTCGCGTCCCATGACGGGCTCACCGGGCTCATGAACCGCCGCTCGCTCACCCTGGAGCTTGAGCGGCGCATCGTGGCCGCCGGCAACCTGGGCGAGTCCATCGCCGGGCTCATGCTGGACATAGACTGCTTCAAGCCCTACAACGACCACTACGGGCACCAGGAGGGCGACGAGGCCCTCATGCAGGTTGCCCAGATCCTGGTGCGCGCCCTGGAACGGCCCCAGGACACGGCGGCCCGGTACGGCGGCGAGGAGTTCTTCGTGCTGCTGCCCGGCACCGACCTGTCCGGGGCCGCCAAGGTGGCCGAACGGATACGGGCCATGGTGGAGGAGCGGGCGGTCCCGCACCAGCACTCGGCGGCCGGGAAGGTCCTCACCGTCAGCATCGGGGTGAGCGCCCTGACCCCGACCGGCGACGACGACGCCACGCGCCTGATCCACGAGGCGGACGAGGCCCTCTACCGGGCCAAGGCCGACGGCCGGAACCGCGTCAGGAGCTGAAGCCGGTCCCGGCGCGCGGCCTTGAACTTTCCCTCGTCGCGCCGGCCGTGCTATAGTGGGGCCATGGCACGAGCGTCCTCGCATCAATACGACGAATCCAAGATCAAGACCCTCTCGTCCCTGGAGCACATACGGCTCAGGACGGGCATGTACATCGGCCGGCTGGGCTCGGGGCAGAACCCCGACGACGGCGTCTACATACTCCTCAAGGAGGTGGTGGACAACGCGGTCGACGAGTTCATCATGGGGTTCGGCAAGCGCATATCGGTGGCCGTCAAGGACGGCTCCGTGGCCATCCGCGACCGCGGCCGGGGCATACCGCTGGGGAAGGTGATCGAGTGCGTCTCGGTCATCAACACGGGCGCCAAGTACAACGACGACGTCTTCCAGTTCTCGGTCGGCCTGAACGGCGTCGGCACCAAGGCGGTCAACGCCCTGTCCAGCCGCTTCCGGGTGGTATCCTACCGGGAGGGGAAGAGCTTCGAGGCGCTGTTCGAGCGGGGAGTCCTCCAGCGCAAGCGGGAAGGGACGGCAGGGCGGGAGCCGGACGGCACCCTGGTGGAGTTCACGCCCGACCCGGAGATCTTCGGCGAGTACTCGTACAACATGGAGTTCGTCGAGAAGCGCATGCGCCACTACGCCTACCTCAACTCCGGCCTGACCCTGGAGCTGAACGGGCAGGAGTTCGCCAGCGACAACGGGCTCCTGGACCTGCTCAAGGACGAGACCGGCGAGGACGTGCTCTACGACGCGGCCTACTGGCGCGGCGACCGGATCGAGTTCTCCTTCACGCACACCAACAACTATGGCGAGGAGTACTTCTCCTTCGTCAACGGACAGTTCACCTCGGACGGCGGCACCCACCTGTCCGCATTCCGCGAGGGTCTCCTGAAGGCGGTCAACGAGTTCTACCAGGCATCGTACCGGGGCGAGGACGTGCGCGAGGGTATCGCGGCGGCCGTCGCGGTCAAGCTCAAGAACCCCATGTTCGAGAGCCAGACCAAGAACAAGCTCGGCAACGGCGACATCAAGCCCTGGATCATGCAGGAAGTGAAGCGCGGCCTGGACGACTACCTCAGGCGCAACCCCGCGGCGGCCAAGCGCCTGCAGGAGAAGATAGCCACCAACGAGCGCCTGCGCACGGAACTCAACGCGGTCAAGAAGGAAGCCCGCGAGGCCGCGAAGAAGATCGAGCTCAAGATACCCAACCTGAAGGACTGCAAGCTCCACCTGGGCGACGGTCCCGAAGCCGAGGCCTCCACCATTTTCCTGACCGAGGGCCAGTCCGCCTCCGGGTCCATGGTCAGCGCCCGCGACGTGTATACCCAGGCCATCTTCAGCCTCCGGGGCAAGCCGGAGAACATGTACGGCGACAAGCGGGCGGCCATCTACAAGAACGCCGAACTGTACAACATGATGATGGCCCTGGGCATAGAGAACGACATCGAGGGCCTGCGCTACGGTCGCATCGTGCTGGCCACGGACGCCGATTACGACGGCTTCCACATACGGCTCCTCCTCCTGACCTTCTTCCTGAGCTTCTTCGAGGAGCTGGTGACGCAGGGCAGGGTGTTCATCCTGGAG
>JAKLIU010000279.1 GCA_022709445.1 Spirochaetota bacterium
TGACGCCGCGAACGGATCCATAGCCGTGTTCGACGGCTCGGGCAACCGCCTGGGCACCATCGTCGAGGGGCGGCTGTCCCGGCCCGAGGGCATGCGCTGGACGGACCGCGGCCTCCTGGTGGCAGACAGCGTCCGCGTCGTCCTGGTCGACCCGGAAACCGAGGCGATCACCGAGCTGTACCGGACGGAAGGCAAGGGTCCGCGCCTGCTCTCCGCCGCTTTCGACGCCAACGGGGACCTCCTGGCGGCGGACTTCGACGGCTCGGAACTGCTGTACCTGGCCGATCCGACCGTCCGATACGCGGGGCTTTCCGTGGAGGTGCTCAGGATAGGCGCGGACCGGTTTCCCCGCGTCTCCGTGGACGTCCGCGTGCTGGACCGCTTCGGCAAGCCGCTGGTCGGGCTCTCGGGCGGCAATTTCTACCTGTCGGAAGGCGTCCGGGTCACCGAGCGCCGGGTTGAGGGCGGCAAGACCGTCGACTACTTCTTCGATTCGACGCGGCCGGCGGCCGGACTGTCCTTTGACGGATCCCTGTCCGCGAGCGGCACGGCGGACGTCTGCCTGCTCCTGGAAGGCTCGGTCGCGATGGCGGGCCAGAAGAGTCGCGTGCGCGACCTGGTTTCGGAGCTCATCCCGCCGTTCGGGACCGACGCCTCCTTCAGGATGGTGACCGCGGGGCGCTCCGCCCAGCCAGCCCTGGCCGGCGGGGTGCGCGAACTGGGGGCAGCCGCTCTCGCGCTCAAGGGCGACCCGGGCTGGGACTTCGAGGCCGGCCTGCGCCTGGCCGCGGGTTCCCTGTTCCCGCTGTCCGGACGCAGGGCCATCATCCACCTGGGCACCGGCTCCCTGGACGAGGAGCGCCTGTCGGGCAGCTCCATCGCGGAACTCGGCGACCTCCTGGCCGCCAACGGAATATCGTTCCACGTGCTGGTCCTGGGCCGGGACCCCGTGGCTCCCGCGCTCGAATACCTGGCCGGGAGGACCGGGGGTCGGGTCCTGCGGGCCGACAGGCCGGAAGGCCTGGCCTCGGTGGCCGCCGACATCCGCGCGGCCGCCGCCGGGATCTACCGGCTGTCGTTCCAGTCCGGAGCGGACGGCGGGTTCGGGCTCTCTTACCTGCCCATCTCCGTCGAGGTGTACATGCGCGACCGTTCCGGCAAGGATGAAACCGGGTACTTCTCGCCGCTCCGCTGATCCGGATCCGGCGCTCAGGGCCCGTCTGCGGGAAACGGATTCGCTTGACGCGCCCGGGGGATTTCTGTATAGTCACCCTCGTTCGGTGCCATCTTAGCTCAGTTGGCAGAGCGCGTGACTTGTAATCTCGAGGTCTCCGGTTCGATTCCGGAAGATGGCTCAAGACCCAAAGTCATCCAGGCGCCGGGTTCCCGGAGAGATTCCCGAGTGGTCAAAGGGGGCAGACTGTAAATCTGTTGGCTCAGCCTTCGAAGGTTCAAATCCTTCTCTCTCCAAAAGGTCGCCCCCGGGCGGCCTTTTTCGTATAGGAGCCGCCATGGCAAGGGAATTTTGGGAAGAGGGCCTGCGCTTCGAGTGCGCCCGGTGTTCGGCCTGCTGCAGGCACGAGCCGGGCTTCGTGTTCCTGTCCGCGCGGGACATCATCGCGCTGGTCGGGCACCTGGGCATCGGTTTCCGCGAATTCGTCGATGCGTACACCAAGGCGGTGGACGTGGGGACGGGGCACAGCCTGAGCCTGGTTGAGAAGCCGGGCAACGACTGCGTGTTCTGGGGCGACTCGGGCTGCGCCGTCTATCCGGCCAGGCCGGTGCAATGCTCGACGTATCCGTTCTGGAGCGGTATCCTTGAGTCTGCGGCGGATTGGGAGCGCGAATCCGCCGATTGCCCCGGGATAGGCGGAGGCGCGGTCGTGCCGCGGGATGCCATCGCCGGGAAGCTGGTCGCCCGGAGGGCGGATCCGCCGCTGGTGCTCGAATACGACCTCTCGTGGGGGACCGTCGATGAAACTACGATTCTGGGGCGTGCGCGGCTCGATACCGACGCCGCTGTCGCCGGCGAAACTGAAGAGCAAGATATCGTCGATCATCCAGAGGATCGCCCCTGAGGACCTGGCCAGCCAGGAATCCCGGGAGCGCTTCCTGGGGCGCTTGCCCGATTACCTGTTCTCGACCATAGGCGGCAACACCTCCTGCGTCGAGTTCATCACCAGGGAGAACTGCCGGCTGGTCTTCGACGCGGGCACCGGCATACGCGAGCTGGGGCAGGAGATCGCCTCTGCGCGCAAGCCGGCGGCCGTCCACCTCTTCTTCTCGCACTTCCACTGGGACCACCTCCAGGGCCTGCCGTTCTTCGCCCCGGCGTTCAACCCGGACAACTACATCGCGTTCTACAGCCCGCTGGAGGGCCTGGAGGGCATCCTGGGAGGCCAGATGCGCCAGCCCTACTTCCCGGTGGGCATGGAGGCCATGCGGGCCAGGCGGGAGTTCGTGACCCTCACCGGCGAGGGCGTGCGCATAGGCGAGGTCCGGGTGCGCTACCGCTCGATGAGCCACCCCGGCGGATGCTACAGCTACGTGGTGGAGGAGGCCGGCAAGAAAGCCATCTACTCCACGGACACGGAGCTGGCGCCCGGGGATTTCGACCGCACGCCCGAGAACGAGGAGTACTTCGGCGACGCGGACGCCCTGATCATCGACGCCCAGTACACCCTCGGGGAGGCCATAGAGAAGCAGTTCTGGGGGCATTCCTCCTTCAGCCTGGCCGCGGACTTCGCCGCCAGCTGGCGGATCAAGCGCCTGATCCTCTTCCACCACGAGCCGTCGTACGGCGACCAGAAGATCGACTCCATACTCAAGTCCGCCTCCTGGTACCTGGGCCACATGGAGGAGCGCGGCGTCGAAGTGATCCTGGCCCGGGAGGGCCTTGAAGTTGACGTATGAGGAATTCGCTTCCGGCAGGGAGCGCCTGGAGCTGGACGGCGACGAGCTGGCCGCCCTGTATTTGGCGCTGACGGCCGACGAGGAGGCCCTGGACCGGTTCCAGGCGAGCGCCCTGGAGACGATCCGCGGCCTGCTCTACGAGCGCATGACCATCGAG
>JAKLIU010000028.1 GCA_022709445.1 Spirochaetota bacterium
TATCGGTAACATCCTTAACTGCGGGGGGTGTCGTTGCCACTGGCTGTGGCGAAGAACTTGCCGCCGGTTTGGGCGCAGGCGCGGGAGCAGCCGATGCCGCGGGGACGGCCGGCGCGACGGGAGCGGGCGGACTGGGTTCGGTCGTCTCGGCGGGAGGGGCTTCGGGAACGGTTTGTTCGACCGGTACCGCTTCCGGCACCTCGCTGGCGGGTTGATCCGCGCCCTCCGGAACGCCCAGGCGCACCACGATGGGGCCGGAGAAATCGCCCAGTTCCTCCACGCGGCAGGTGCCCGCGACCAGGGCAACCAGGGCCCCGAGCGCGTACAGGCCCAGGGCCACGCCCCAGGAGAGCGCGTCGCGCCTGTGCGCCCGGCTCCTGAGCCAGGCCAGCCGGGGATCCGCCCGCTGCACGCCCCGACCGGTCCGCGCGATCGCGGCCTCGCTGCGCGCGAGCAGGGAGCCCCCGCCCGGACGCCCGGCCGGGCTCAAGGGGAAGGCTCCCCGGGCCTGGTGGCCAGCCCGACGCCCGTCACGCCGTTCTTCCTGAGCGCGTCCAGCAGGTCCACCACCAGCTGGTACGGCGCCTGCGCGCCGGCTTCCAGCGTGGCCTTCACCTCCGCTGCGTCGCGGCCCTCCAGCTCGGAGGCTATCACCGCCTCGGCTCCGTCGGCCGTGGTCAGGATCTTGTTGACGTAGACCTCCGCGTCCGACACCGCGTAGATGCCCAACTCGGACACGGCGATGGCCTGGGCGCTCCCGGATTCGGGCAGCGCCAGCTCGATGCCGGGAGCCGTCTTGAAGGTGCTGGAAATCATGAAGAAGATGACCAGCTGGAAGACCACGTCGATGAGGGGCGTCAGGTCCACCTGGATGCTCGGCTTGAGCCGCCGTTCTATCATCATGCGCGCGGTCTCCGGATGGATTCCGTGAACCTGCCCGCGTTGATCATGAGCACCAGCGCGTTCACCTGGTACTCCATCTTGACCAGGATCAGGTTCACCTTGCCCACCAGGTAGTTGTAGAAGATGACCGCGGGCACGGCCACCACGATGCCGCCCACCGTGGTGATGAGCGCCTCGGAAACGCCGGCCGCCAGGATGGACGGATCGGCCACCGCGCCGAAGCGGCCGAGCACCCCGAAGGCCTCCATGGTGCCGGTGACCGTGCCCAGGAGCCCCAGGAGCGGCGCTATGTGCGCTATGGTGCCCAGGGCCGATATGTTGCGCTCCAGCCGCGGCGTCTCCTGCGAGGCCGCGTCCTTGAGCAGTTCCTTCTGTTCCATTTCGGTGTAGCCGCGGTGCTCGATGCCTGCCTTGATGAGCGCGGACATGGGCGACTCGTTGGTGTCGCAGATGGCCATGGCCTCGTCGTAGTGCCCCTTCTCCACCGAGGCGCGCACGCGGGACAGGAGCTTGTCCTCGTCCACGCCGATGCGCCTGAAGTAGAGCAGCCGCTCCACGACTATTGCCAAGCCGACCAGGGACAGGCCCATGATGATCCAGAGAACCACCCCGCCCTTGACGATGAAATCAACCATGATGCCTCCGTTCGCCGCGACCGTCGCTCCACGGAAAAACAGGCCCGGGCGGCCGCGGGATACACGGAAGGATTATACCGCTATCGGCAATCCCCGCAAGACTCGATGTACTCCACGCTCTGGTGCCTGAAGTAGGTGTCGTAGAGCTCCGCGTAATGGCCGCCGGATTCCAGCAGCGCCTCGTGGGAGCCCTCCTCCAGGATGCGGCCCTTCTCCAGCACGATGATGCGGTCCGCGAAACGGACGGTGGACAGGCGGTGCGCTATCACGATGGCCGTGCGGCCAGCCATGACCGTCTCCAGGCCTTCCTGGATCTGGGCCTCGGTGAAGGGATCGACGCTGGCCGTGGCCTCGTCCAGGATGAAGAGGGCCGGGTCCTTGAGCAGCACCCGGGCCAGGGCGACGAGCTGGCGCTGGCCCATCGATATGGACGATCCGCGGTGCCCGGTCTCGGTCGCCAGGCCCAGGGGCAGGTCGTCCACCCAGTCGCCGCGTCCCAGGGATCGGGCGGCTTTCTCCACCTCCTCGTCGCTCGCGTCGGCCCTGGCGTAGCGGATGTTGTCCGCGATGGTGCCGGGGAACAGGAAGGGATCCTGGGAGACCAGACCGATGACGCCGCGCAGCTCATCCAGGGGCACGGCGCGTATGTCGCGCCCGCCGGCGGATATGGTCCCGCCCTGGAACTCGTAGAAGCGGCAGAGCAGCTTCACGATGCTGGACTTGCCCGCGCCGGTGCGCCCCACGATGGCCAGCTTCTCGCCCGGGCGTATGTCCAGGCTGAAGCCGTCGAGCACGGTCTCCTTGTCGGAGTAGGCGAAGTCGACCCCGTCGAAGCGCAGCGGCAGGCCGCCGCCCAGCCGGTAGCCGGCGAGCGGGGCCGGGGCCGCGTCGTCCCTGGGCAGGACCTGCCTGACCCTGGGCTCGCGGTCTATGAGGCTGAACACGCGCTCGGCCGCGGCCAGGCCGTCCTGCAGCTGGCTCCAGAAGCTGGCCACGTTGAGCATGGGCCACCAGAAATAGCCCACCGCCTGCATGAACAGGAACCACTCGCCCAGGGTGACCGCGCCGGCGCGCACGGATTCGCCGCCCGCGTAGGCGATCATGCCGTTGCCCAGGCCTGCGGCTATGGCGACCACCGGGAAGATGAGCTGCATGACTATGCCCCTGCGCAGGTGGAAACGGTAGGAAAGCCGGTTGTCGGCCTTGAAGCCGTTCCACAGCGAGCGCTCCCGCCTGAAGGCCTTGGCCACCGAGATGCCGGCTATGGATTCCTGGATGCGCGCGTTCACCTCGGCGGTGACCCGCTTGGCGTTCTGCGTCACGAAGCGCGCCAGCTTGCGGAAGCCCAGGGCAGCCAGCACCGCGACCGGCGTCATGGCCAGGAGCAGCAGGGAGAGCTTCCAGCTGATGGACGCGAGGTAGGCGAAGAAGAACACGATGAGCGTCAGCTGCGACAGGAGGTCCGCCACCAGCCCGATGATGTTGGCGAAATCCTCGGTGTCCGTGGTGATGCGGCTGACCACCTTGCCCGAGCTGTTCTCGTCGTAGAAGGACAGGTCGTGCGACATGGCCCGCGCGAAGGCGTCCGAGCGCAGCCGCCAGATGGTGTCGCCCACCACCCGGCCGGACAGGTAGTGCCTGGCGAAGTTGAAGAGCCACTCCACCACGCCGAAGCCGACCACGGCCAGGGCAAGCAGGACCAGGGTGCCTGCCGCCGAGCTGAGGGCGGCCGCGTCCAGGGACCAGGCTATGACCACCTGGGCCGCGAACTCGGACAGCGACGCGGCCGCCAGGACCAGTCCGACCAGGACGAGCCTGGCCTTGAAGGGCCTGAAATACGCGCCTATCCGCCGGAGCAAGTCGCGATCCGAATATTTCCTGTCGTATGCCTCGGACTCGAGGCCGTCCATGACGAATCCCATGTCACACCTTCGCGAACAAGCGGCGGTAGTCTTCCGACTCCGCCAGGAGCTCCTCGTGGCTGCCCTGGGCGGCCAGCCGGCCGGCCTCCAGGAGCAGTATGCGGTCCGCCCAGCGTATCTGCGACAGGCGGTGCGTGATCAGGAACGTGGTGCGCCCCTCGCCCGCCCGCCGCATGGCCTTCTGGATCTCGTCCTCCGTGCGCGAATCCACGGCGCTGGTGGAGTCGTCCAGGATGAGTATGCGCGGGTCGGCAATGAAGGCCCGCGCGATGGCGAGGCGCTGCTTCTGCCCGCCGGAGAGGGTCACGCCCCGGTCGCCCACCATCGTGCCGTATCCGTCCTGGAACTCCGTGATGAACTGGTGAGCCTGGGCCTCGCGGGCCGCGCGCTCGATATCCTCGTCGCTCGCGCCGTCCCGCCCGAAGGCGATGTTGTCCCGGATGGACTTGCCGAACAGGAACACGTCCTGTTCCACCGACGCGGTCTGGGAGCGCAGGCTCTCCAGGTTCCACTCGCGCACGTCCACCCCGTCCACCAGCACCGACCCGGAGGCCGCGTCGAACACCCTGGTCACCAGGCGCACCAGGCTGGTCTTGCCCGAGCCGGTGCGCCCGACTATGGCCACGCTCTGTCCCGGCTCGACGGTGAACGACACGTTCCTGAGCACCGGCGGCCCGTCCCCGAAGCCGAAGCTGACGTCGCGGAACTCGACCCGGCCCTTCACCGGCGCGCTCCGCCCGGCGCGGTTCTCGTCCAGGTCCGTATGGGCGTTGATCGACTCAAGCACGCGGCCGGCGCTGGAGAAACCCATCTGGAACAGGTTGAAGGAAAACAGGGAGATGAAGGTGGTGAAGCGGAAGGCGTTGTACAGCATCATGTAGCCCACCGCCTGGCCCACGGAAATCTCGCCGGCCTTCCACAATATGAGAGCGTGCAGGAAGCCGGCGCCCCAGGCCACGGCGAAGGCGAGCAGGGGCCAGTACCGGCCCTCCACCTTGGCCACCTTGATGTACAGGTCGCGCAGCCTCCCGGCGGCCGCCGCGAACTTCCCGCCTTCCCTGGCCTCGCCCAGGTTGGCCTTGACGGTCTCTATGCCCTCCAGGGCGTCCGCCAGCCCGGAGTTCATCTCGCCAAAGCGCTCGCGCTGCTCGTCGGTCAGCGGGTTGAGGGTCTTGTTGTAGCGGAGCACCGTCAGCGCAAGCGCCCCGATGAACAGGACCGGCACCAGGAGGAGGCGCGGGTCGATCAGCGCGACCATGACCAGCGGCACCACCGTGGTGAAGGCGGAATCCATGATGAGCGCCAGGCCGGGACTGAACATGAGGTTCAGGAAATGAACGTCGTTGGTGGCCCGCGCCATCAGGTCGCCCACCTTCTGGCTGGAATGGAAGGCCTGGCTCTTGCCGATGAGCGACTCGAAGAGCTCGGCCCGGGCGTCGCGCTCGATCTTCTGCGCCACCAGCTCGAAGGACATGTTCCGGCCTATGCCCGTCACGCCCTGCAGGAGCGCGGCGCCCGCGATCGCCAGCGCGACCGCCAGGAGGTCGGCGCCCGTCCACCCGGGCTTGGCCAGCACGTCGAAACCGCTCCCCACGAGCACCTGTATGCCCGAGTACCCTATGTTGTTGCCGAGGGAGAACACCGCGGCCAGCACGGGCAGCCAGGGGTAGCGCATCAGGTGGGAGAGTATCCAGCGCCCGGGGGAGCGGGTGTCGTAGCGGAACGACTCGCCCGAGCGGAATTCTGCGGAAGCGTGGGACATGGGCTCACCTCGTCACAGCGGAGAATCTACCGCGAAACGGCCGGCGCGCCAACGGCTATCCGCGCGGATGCCTGCAGAGCCAGTCGCAGAAGAAGCACATGTCCGCCGTCTTGCCCGGGAAACGCCTGCCGGCGGTCTCCAGCCCCTGCCGGTGGGCGTTGAGGCCGGTCTCGTAGCAGGCGCGTACGTGGGCGTTTTCCGCGGCGGCCGCGCAGAGGACAGCGTAACCGTCGCTCATGGTGCCCAGGATCAGCTGCTCGTTCTCGTTGGCGAAGCCGCAGCACGCCGCCACGCTCCCGTCCGGGTGCACGTAGAACACGTTGCCGGGGCCGGCGCAGAAATCGTCCTCGAACCAGCGGGGCGAGCCCCAGGAGCCCTCGTCAGCGCCGGCCGAGCGGGGGGAACGCAGGATGGGGATGCGCAGGGTGGCGCCGTCCTCGTACCGATCCCCGGGCGCGTCCCCGGCCGGGCCATCCGCCCTCACGATGGCCAGAGGCTCGCCGTCGTCTTCTTCCAGGGTCCCGCCCAGCAGCCCGGCCAGTTCGCGCAGGCCGGCCATGTAGCGTGCGTCGTCCGGCGAGCGCACGGAGAGGATCTCCACGCAATCCTTGCGGTCCCAGAGCTCGAACACCGCAGAAATGAAGGCGGCCATGGTGCGCGGGTCGCGCCCGTGGTATGCGTCGTGGCTCAGCCCGAAGGTGCCGTCGAAGCCCGCGTCGCGCAGCCCGGCAAGGGTCGAGCGCAGCTGCCGCTCGTCCTTCCACCAGGCGCCGTTGGTCATGAGCCTGTCGAAGAGCATGCCCAGGTCGACGGCCGCCTTGCACACCGCCGAGAGGAAGGCGGGGGCCAGGAAGGGTTCCCCGCCGGAAAAGCCCACGCGCTCGATGCCTCCGTCGCGGCAGCTTTCCAGGAACGCGACCGCCTGGCCGGCCGGCAGCTCGCCGCGGCCACGGGAAACGCGGCAGTGCGGGCACGCGAGGTTGCAGCGCCCGGTGGGGGCGAAAATCACTTCTTCCGGGTGGAACATCCCACGAGAGTACTCTCCCTCGGCCCGCCCGTCCAGCCGTCCTCAGCGGCGCCAGAACGAGCGGGTGAACAGCACCAGGACGGTGTAGATCTCCAGGCGGCCCAGGAGCATCGCGAAGGACAGCCATGCCTTGATCCAGTCCGGGAAGAACGAGTACGTGAACGCCGGCCCCACGCGGCCGAATCCGGGACCTATGTTGCCCAGGGTGGCCAGCGTGGCGCTGATGCCGGTCAGGATGTCGAAACCGCCGACGGCCACCACCAGGGTCGACACGACGATGGTGCCGGAATAGAGGAAGACCATGGCCGCGATGTCGTAGACTATGTTCTTCTTGAGGTAGCGCCCGTCCACGAACACGCCGAACAGCCCGCGCGGGTTCAGGAGGTACTTCATCTCCGACAGGCCCATCTTGAACATGGTGACCAGGCGTCCGACCTTCATGCCGCCCGCGGTGGAGCCGGCGCTGCCCCCCACGAACATGAGCGCGAACAGGACGGCCTGCGAGAGCGCGGGCCATTTGAGGTAGTCGGCCGTGGCGAAGCCCGTGGTCGTCAGGATCGAGGAAGCCTGGAACGCCGCGAAGCGGACGGATGTCGCGACGTCCGCGTAATTGCCGTGGGCCAGCAAATCGCCCGCGATCACCGCGGTGGACGCGGCGAAGATGAACAGGTAGGTCTTGAACTCGGAATCCCTGAACAAGGGCTTGAAGTCTCCGCGGAGCAGGCGCCAGTGGATGGAGAAGTTCATGCCGGCCAGGAACATGAACACGGTTATGACGATGTCGATGTAGCCCGACCGGTAGGCTCCCACGCTCAGGTTGCGGGTGGAGAAGCCTCCGGTTGCCATGGTGGCGAACGAGTGGGTGACGGCATCGAGCCAGTCCATGCCCCCGAACATCAGCAGGACGATCTGGATCACGGTCAGCCCCAGGTAGATCAGCCACAGGATCTTGGCGGTCTGCGAGAGACGGGGAGTGAACTTGTCCACGGACGGGCCGGGGGCTTCGGCCTCCATCAGGGTCCGCCCGCCCAGGCCCAGGAGCGGGAAGACCGCCACCGCCAGCACCACGATGCCCATGCCGCCGATCCAGTGCGTGGCGGCGCGCCAGAGCAGGATGCAGCGTGGCAGGATCTCTATGTCGTCGATGACGGTTGCGCCGGTGGTGGTGAGGCCGGACATGGTCTCGAAGTACGCGTCGGCGAAGCCGGGAAGCGCGCCGGAGAGCATGTAGGGGAGCGCGCCCAGCGCCGCCGAGAGCGCCCAGCCGAGGGTCACGAACAGGTAACCGGTCCGCGGGGAGAGGCTGGGCTTGGCGTGCGCCTTCGCCGAGACGACGGAGAACGCCAGGAGGCCAGCGCCGAGGCCGACCGATGGGCCGAACGCCTTCCAGGCCACGGCGGCTTCCCCGAGGAACAGCCCCGCGACCAGGCAGGCCGCCATGAACCCCGCCACGATGGACAGGAGGATGGCCAGGGCCCTGAGCAGGGACTTAGTCTCCAAGGCGGCCCCCGAACGCGAGTTCCAGTCCGGGGATCCCGTTCTTCCTCACGATGAACGCCACGGTGTCCCCCCGGTCCAGGCGGGTCTGTCCCTTTGGGACGACCAGCCGGTCGCCCTTGACCGCGTAGGCCACAAGGGCGCCCTTGGGCAGGCTCAGGTCGACCAGCTTCTTGCCTGCGGCTGGAGAATCCGTTCCCACCGTGAGCTCGACGATCTCCACGTCATCCTCGAAGAATCCGTGTATGGTCCGGATGTGCGCCTTGCGGACCAGCTCCAGCACCGTGGCCGCGACCACGCTCTTGACGCTGACCAGCGCATCGACGTCCAGGATCGAATTCAGCGTCTGGTACCGGTCGTTCAGGGTGATCGCCGCGCTCTTGGCCGCGCCCAGGTTCTTGGCGAGCTGGGCGGTGAGCACGTTGTAGGTCTGGGATTCGGTGGCGCACACCACGAGGTCCGCCTTGCCGACGCCGGCCTGCTCCAGGAAGCCTTCCGCCGAAGAATCGCCGTGGATGGTCTCGATGCCCTGGAAGGACCTGGCAAAGCGCTTGCCGGCCTCCCGGGAGGCGTCGATGAAGGTG
This sequence comes from Spirochaetota bacterium, assembly GCA_022709445.1. GTDB lineage: Bacteria > Spirochaetota > Spirochaetia > Treponematales > UBA12059 > JAKLIU01. The sequence goes on from JAKLIU010000028.1 coordinate 8,331, forward strand.
ATGCGCCGCTTGCCCCGGAACAACCCCTTGAGGGCCCCGACCACGCCGGAGGCGCTCCCGGAGTCCGTGAGCACCAGGTCCCGGATCAGGCGCTCGCTGATCTTGGTCGCGCCTATGACCAGGACGCGGCGGGAGGCCTTCCGGACGCCGGCGACCGGTCCCAGCAGCGCGTCCAGGTCCTCGGGCGCGCCGAGCAGGTACAGGCGGTCACCCGGCTCGATCCCATAATCGCCGGTGGGTATGTCCAGGGCCCCGTCCCGGATCACGGCCGCCAGGAGGAAATCCCGGTCGGCCGCCGACCGGATTTCCCGCAGGGATTTTCCCAGGAATCCGGGAGCCTTTTCCGCCTCGATGAACCGCAGCTGCAGTCGGCCGTCATGAAGGGGCACCACGTCCTCGGCGAAGCCCTCGTCCACGATCCTCGCCACGGTGTCCGCGGTCTCGATCGCGGGGTTGATCAGGACGTCCAGGCCCAAAGCCTTGCGCTGGGCCCGGGAAAGGTCGGAGTAGAAGGAGTTGTCCACGCGGGCCACGGTCCGTATGCCCTTGGCCTCCACGGCGACCAGGCCGCAGGACACGATGTTGACCTCGTCGGACCCGGTCAGCGCCAGGAACCAGGTGGCGCCGGCCACCCCGGCCTCGCGCAGCACCTCCGGCCTGCTCCCGTCGTCGTTGATGACCAGGCAGTCAAGCTCGTTGGAGGCCACCTTGGCGGCCTCGGCATCCTTCTCTATGAGGACCACGTCGCGTTTCTCGTCGATCAGTTCCCGCGCTATGTGCAGGCCGATCATCCCGCCGCCGACTATCACGATCTTCATGCCGGCCACTATACCGCAAATCGGGCACGCGTGCGAGAGGCCGGCGATCAGACCGCCTACGATCGTCCTCCGCGGCCGTCGGATCGGCCGCATCAATCCCGCGCCGGCCGACATGCTACAATAGTTCGATTGCTGACGAGAATTCCTTCGGCAAAGGATCTTTTTCGATCGAGCGGCTCGCTTCTCGAGTCGAACCCGGAAGCGGCAAGGGCAGGAGGGAAAGCATGACGGGCATCGGTACGTCCATCACCGCGGGGCTGCCGGATTCATCCAGGGTGGATGTCGGCGTGTTCGCCAGACTGCTCGACAGCCGGACAAACAGCTACAAGTTCTTCTTCCTGCTTGCCTTGCTTGACCGCATCGAGGGAAGAAGCGCCTCCGGGGAACAAAGCCCGGATCTCGACCGTCCGGTACCGATTCGCGATCTCTTGGCGCACATGATCGTGGCTGCATGGTTTCCCCATGGCTTTTGCAGGCTTTCCCTTGGGCTCCAGGACAGGTTGCAAGACGCGGTGGATGCGATCCCCTGGGGTCCTGTCAAAGGCTCGTGGATCACGGCAGGCGGTGATGAATGGAGGCGACTCCATGGGCGGGCCATCAGGAGCGCCGAACCGGAGAAGCTGTCACGCTATGTCCCGTACAGGCTCATCCGTCCATTCTTTTCAAAAGAAACGCTCGGTGTTCCCGATGGCAAGGTGAATTCGCTCGTGGCGAAACTGGCTGACGGAATGTTCGATTCCAGGAAACCGCTGTACATGTTCACCACGGACAGGGAAAGCCTCGTCCTGCACCATGACTGGATCGGATACCTGGCGCAGAACGGTCCGATCGTACGGGGATGGCTCCTTTTCCGGCTCGCCGAGTATCTCCAGTCCAGGAATCCCACGGTACCCGGGATAATAGACAAACTGATCCCCCCACTATCGCGTTCGTCGCTCGCCACGCACACAGCGTGGTGGAAAGCCGCCCTCCCCGGATTGGGCCGCAAGGCCGTCTGCATCTATTCCGGATCGGCTTTGTCCCTTGATGACCTCTCCATGGACCATCACCTGCCGTGGAGCTTCGTGGCTCACGATCGCGCATGGAACATCGTCCCCGTTCCGGGCCGGGTCAACTCGAGCAAGTCCGATTGCATCCCGGCCGATCGCTATACCGTGCCCTTGGCGGAACTCCAGCACGGGGCCTTGGCGGCACTGCATGGCTTGTGGCCGGAGGGCCGGTGGGTCAAAGCCGCGGAGCCGTTCATGTCGGATCTGGGGCTGGGCAAGGATGCGATTCTCGACAGCCGGAAACTGCTCGCGGCCTACAATGAGGTACTGCCCCTGGCCAAGGCCAATGCAGGTCGATTGGGGTTCGCGCTCGGCTGGGAGTACCCTTCTTGTTGATCAGGTCACGGCCGTTGTTCCTGACGTGCAGGTGTCAACGGCCGAAGCGGCGCAGGCCGGAAGGTGCATGGCGCTTCCCGGCATCAGGGAGCCAGCCGCCCCGGGTTTGGCAGGGATCCGCCAGGGTGAGTCCTGCGCTCGCTCCGGTGTCGCGCTGCGCGCGAATTGGCAAGGAACCGTTCATCGTGCCCGCTGAAAGCGGGCGGCCAGGCAGGTCCAGCAGGGCCCTTGTTTAAAAACCCCGACTCGCCGGAAGGCGAATCGGGGTTTTCTCCGGTGCTGCTGGACTTGGCTTACGGGCTCGTGCATCGTGCCCTCGCCCTCCAGCCCGCCTCGCCTGCTCGTGCGTCGTCCATGACGCACGCCCTGAATAAGCCTACGCGAGCTCGGCTTATTCAGGGATGCAGGCTCGGTTCAAGTCCAGCAGGGCCCCAATCAAAAAGCCGTCCCGCCTTGAAGGCGGAACGGCTTTTTGGGCCCTGCTGGACTTGAACCAGCGACCTACGGATTATGAGTCCGCAGCTCTAACCAACTGAGCTAAGGGCCCGGGGTTGAACAAACATGGCAAGTGCGCGGTATTATCTATATTGAGGGGAAAAAAGTCAATCGAGCGGACTTTGGCGCCGATCATTCGGTAGAGGGTCCGGGGTCCGCCCGCCGGCAGGCTCCCTCGATCCGGCCAGTCCCGTTCCCAGAGGAAGGATTCTCCCGATGCGCAAAGTACCGGTCATATCCAGCGATTCCAAGCTCAATGAATTCATCAAGTCCCAGTGCGCGGTGTTCGGGAACGAGTTCTCCCCGGTCTTCATGACGCAGAAGGAAGAGGTGACCGCCTTCCTCAAGTACGAGCTGCCGGAGATCAAGATCGTGTACTTCTCGGATCCGGGAGTCGACGCCGCGGGCATCATGGAGGAGATCCGCAAGGATCCCTGGCTGTACTACGGCGGGGTGGTGGCCATCCACGACAACATGGAGGAGAAGGAGCTGCTGGACGCGATGACGGGCCAGAACCTCATCGCGGTGCTCAGGAAGCGCGAGGTGGAACGCGGCTTCATCCGCCTGCTCAAGATACTCAGGCAGAACAAGCAGATCCTCTTCCAGCGCGGCATCCAGCAGCACCTGATCAAGAACATCGCGGGCTCCTTCGTCATCGACAACGACCCCCTCGACATAACCACGTACTCGAACCTGGTCACCAACTACCTGTTCAACGCCAACCTGATCAACGAGGACGGGCGCGAGAAGCTCCACGTCGCCCTCCTGGAGCTCCTCATCAACGCGATAGAGCACGGCAACTGCCGCATCAGCTACGACGAGAAGACCGCATGGCTCGAGGGCAACGGCGACATCATGGACCTGATCCGGGAGAAGAACAAGGCGCCCGACGTCCGCGCCCGCAAGGTGTACTTCACCTACACCATAACGCCCGACTGGAGCCGCTTCACGGTCCGCGACGAAGGCGACGGCTTCGACTGGCGCACGAGGCTGGCCGCCAAGCGCGACCAGCCGGAACTGCACGGCATGGGCATGAAGATGGCCGAGCTGTACGTCCAGCGGCTGGCGTACAACGACAAGGGCAATGAAGTCTCCTTCGAAGTGGAGCACCAGCGCAACGCGTCCAACACCATCCCCGCCATCTTCGACCTGTCCCAGGAAATGACCTTCCAGGACGGCCAGTACGTCTGCTCCGAGGGCGAGGAATCGGACTACCTCTACTACATCGTGTCCGGAACCCTCTTCGTCTATTCCAAGGGCAAGCTGGTGTCCGCCCTCACGCCTGACGACATGTTCATGGGCGAGATGAGCTTCCTGCTTTCCAATCGCCGCTCAGCCACGGTGCTGTCCAAGGGCAAGAGCGTGCTGATACGCATCTCAAAGCAGGATTTCGTCAACCTGATCAAGGACAACCCGCACTACGGCATCTTCCTGGCGCGCCTCCTGGCCCAGCGGCTGGCCAAGCTCAACCTGCGCATGTCGCGGCTCAACACCGAATACCTGCGGGTCAAGAAGGAGCTGGACGAGGAGCGGGCCGAGGGCTGACGCCGGCGGCGTTCAGCCGGAGACGTAAGCCGCCAGGTTGCGCTCGATGTAGGACAGGTGCGTGGCCGCGTGGTCGCGATACAGGACCAGGACGTCCGTCAGGAGCATCCTGCCGCGCACGGGGTGGATGATGGCGTACGTCGACCAATCCGCCTCCGCCATCGGCCTGAACCCGTCCGCCATCGCCGCCCGTACGGACTCCGCCAGGTTGAGGCAGGTGCGGCCGTCCATCATCTCGTAGCGCAGGCGCTCCTTCCACCGGGTCTCCTGCCACACCGGGATGGTGCTGTCCGGTTCGGCCACGGCCACGCGCGCCCGATACCACAGCATCATGTCGGCGTCCAGGAGATGCACCAGGTGGTCGTTGATCGACCAGGCATCCACGGGTTCGTCGGGCACGTAGCTCATGGCCTCCAGGCTGATTTCCTCCAGCGCGGCCTTGACCGGCCCGTAGGCCCTGGCGAACTCGTCTATCAGCTTCAGGTTTTCCTTGGCGCTCATCGTTTCCTCCATGACCTTCCGGTATCGCTTTCCTTCAATAGTTCTCGTGCAGGCGGATCTTGTCCACCTTGCCGGTCTTCTTGAGCGCGGTGAACAGGGCCTCCAGGTCGGCGTCCACCGGCACCCTGGCCAGGGCCGAGATGCGCGAATGTTTCTTGTTAACCACCAGCGAGGCA
>JAKLIU010000280.1 GCA_022709445.1 Spirochaetota bacterium
CCCCGTCTCCCGCCTCGGGCTTACTATATTACCGCGGCCGCGGAAGGGCCAGCCGGCATAAGGCCCGGGTTCATTTTACTTTGCCATGCCATTTCGTTAGATTGTTTCCAGCACTCAAAAAAGGACGGTCCCATGAAACGCACACCGATAACGTTGTTCCTGGTCGCCTCGGCCCTCGCGGCCTTCTCCCTCGGCTCCTGCGCGAAGGGAACGGAAGCGAAGCCCGTGGTCGTCGCTTCCATGATAGATTCCGAAGGCGCCATCCTCGGCAAGATGATGGTCCTGATGCTGGAACGCGACGGCATTCCCGTGGAGGACCGGACAGAGTTCGGCACGCCCGACATCCTGCGCAAGGCGCTCGAGGCCGGCGAGGTCAACCTGGTGCTGGACTATACCGGCTCCGGCCAGTACTACCACGAAGGCGGCGATCCGGCCGTCTGGACGGACCCGGTACGCGGGTACGAGGAGACCAGGCGGCTCGACGCCGAGGGGAACGACCTCCACTGGCTCACGCCCGCGAACGCGAACAACACCGAATCGCTTGCCGTCACCCGCGCCTTCGCCGCGGCCACCGGCGTCAAGGACATGCCCTCCTTCGCCTCGTACGTCAACGGCGGCGGCCAGGTCAAGCTGATCTGTTCGCAGGCCTTCGCGGACAACCCCCTGGGCCTCATCGGCCTGGAGGAAGCCTACGGCTTCAAGCTGGGCAAGGACCAGCTCATCATCCTGGCCGGCGGCAACACGGCTGAGATGCTCAAGGCCCTTTCCGAGGGAATCAACGGGGTGAACGTCTCCCTGGTCTACGGGACCGACGGTGCCCTCGACCAGATGAAGCTCCTGGTCCTGGACGACCCGAAGCACGTACCGCCGGTGTACCTTCCCGCCCCGGTGCTCTCGGGGGCCATGCTGAAGGCGTATCCCGCGATACCCGGCATCCTCGAGCCCGTGTTCGAGTCGCTGACCCTTGAAATCCTGCAGGGCCTGAACGCCCGGGTCGCCTACCTCGGCGAGGATGCGGGCACGGTCGCGCGGGAATACCTGGAGACACGGGGCCTGATCGGCAAATGAAGCCCGACCGGCACGAGTCCCCCGCTCTGCTGTACGTATCCGTCCTCATCATGCTCGCGTCGGTCGCCTTCCTTCCTTTTTACGGGATCAGGGCCAACCGGACCGCAAGCGGCGAGGGCGTGGGGCTGTGGACCGCATCGACTCCCGAAGCGCTCATCATGGCGGCATGCCTGGTTGCGGCGCTGGCCGGATTCGCGCTCAGGCGGCACGCGATCGCGCGCACGCTGGGTTTCGCGGCGCTCTGCGCGGCCCTGGCTGTGTCGTTCATCGCGCCGGCCCGCGGGTCCCTGCTCATCCTGGAGTTCCAGCCTCCGCAAGCCCGCGTGGCCCTGGGAACGGGCTTCCTGGTTTGGCTCCTGGCCATGTACGTGGCGCTGGCTTCCTACGCCCCGGCGTTCGGGTCCCGTTCGGCGAGGGCCATGAACCTGGCCTTGCTGTCAGCCCTTGCATGCATGGTCGCCCTGGCCGCCGCCGGCGCCCTGGACGGCCTGTCCATAGCCAGGGAGTACGCGAACCGGCGCGGCACCTTCCTGGCCGAGGCCGCCCGCCACGGGCTGTACGCGGCGGGCAGCACGACCGCGGCCCTCCTGGTCGCCCTGCCGCTCGGTTACGCCTCCGCCAGGTCGCGGTTCTGGGAACGGCCGGTGTTCCTCCTGGCCAACGCGGCCCAGGCCGTGCCGACACTCTCCCTGCTCGGGCTGCTCATCGTGCCGCTGTCCCTCCTGGGGTCAGCCGTGCCGGCGCTCGGCGCGATTGGCGTGCGGGGCGTGGGCTGGGCGCCCGCTTCCATCGTGCTGTTCCTGTACGCCCTCCTGCCCATCACCGCCAACGCGCAGGCCGGATTCCGCGGCATCGAACCGGCGGCGAAGGATGCCTCGCTGGGAATGGGCATGACCAGGAAGGAAAGCCTGTACCGGGTGGAATTGCCGCTGGCCATGCCGGCCGTCATCGCCGGCTTCCGCACGGCGCTCACCCAGAACCTGGGCAATGCGGTGCTCGCCGGCTTGGTGGGCGGCGGAGGGCTCGGAAGCCTCATTTTCCTCGGCCTCGCCCAGGCCGCGCCGGACCTGATCCTGCTGGGCAGCCTCCCCGTCATCGCGGCGGTCTTCGCGTCAGACCGTCTCCTGGCCGCGGTCGAGTCCTTCGCGTCGCGCCGGACGGGCCTGCACGGAGCATCGGCATGATGGAACTGCGATCGGTCGTGAAGACCTACCCGGGCGCGGGCGGCCGGGGGGAATCCAGGGCCCTGGACGGGATATCCGCCCGGTTCGCCGACGGCGAGCTCACGGTGGTGCTCGGCCCCTCGGGAAGCGGCAAGTCCACCCTGCTGCGCCTCCTCAACCGCATGATCGAACCGGATTCCGGGGAAGTGCTGATCGACGGCAAGCCGGCCGCGTCCATGGACCCGGTGGAGCTGCGCAGGCGGACGGGCTACGTCATCCAGAACGTCGGGCTCTTTCCGCACATGAGCGTGGCGGGGAATATCGCCGTGGTCCCAAGCCTGCTGGGCTGGGACAGGGACCGCATACGCAATCGCGTTTCGGAACTGCTGGACCTCGTGCGCCTGCCCGGGCATTTCGCCGAACGGCGCCCCTTCCAGCTGTCGGGCGGGGAAGCGCAGCGGGTAGGCGTTGCCCGCGCCCTGGCCGCGGATCCCAAGGTGCTCCTCATGGACGAACCCTTCGGCGCGCTGGACGCGCTGACCCGGGAAAACCTGCAGGACGAGTTCGCGCGCATACAGAAGGAGCTCGGGAAGACCGTCATCTTCGTGACCCATGACGTGGGCGAGGCGGTCAGGCTGGCCGATACGGTCCTGGTCATGAAGGATGGGCGCCTGGCCGGCGAAGGCCCGCCGACGCGGCTGGCGCGCGAACTCTCCGGCACCTTCGTGCGCGATTTCCTGGGTGCGCGGCTGGAGATCGAGCTGCTGGGCCGGGAATCCGCCGTTGCGCGCGCCGACTTCAGCCCGGACGGGGCGAGACGCGCCGCGGCGCTCGCGA
>JAKLIU010000281.1 GCA_022709445.1 Spirochaetota bacterium
TGGACCTGGGGCTCCAGCGGAAGTGCGAGGAGCTGCTGCGGGGCGAGGTGGGCGCGATTGTCGCGCTGGACGCGGACACGGGGGGCGTGCTCGCCATGGCCAGCAGCCCCGGATACGACCCGGGCGTGTTTGTGACGCGGGGGCACAACGAGGAGCGCGCGGAGCTGCTCTCGGGGAAGAAGCCCAACCGGATGACGAACCGGGCCTTCCGCGAGGTGTACCCGCCGGGGTCCGTGTTCAAGATCGTGCTGGCGGCCGCGGCCCTGGAGGAGGGCCTGGCCACGGCGAAAACCACCCACTTCTGCCCGGGCCGCTTCGCCCTGGAAGGCGCCAGCCGCTACTGGCACTGCTGGAAGCGGTCGGGCCACGGCACCACCAGCGTGGACGAGGCCCTGGCCTTCTCCTGCGACGTCTACTTCTACAATGTGGGCCTCAAACTGGGGGTGGACAAGATCGCCAAATGGTCGCACGCCATGGGGCTGGGCGAGGCGACGGGACTCGACCTCCCCGGGGAGGCTTCGGGCCTGATCCCCGACCGCGAATGGAAGCAGCGCGTGTTCGCCGACAAGCAGGAGTGGGACCGGAAATGGTACAACGGCGACACGGTGAACCTCAGCATCGGGCAGGGCAGCGCCTGCACCACCCCGCTGCAGAACGCCGTGATGATGGCGTGCATCGTCAACGGCGGGCGGCGGGTGCGCCCCTTCATGGCGCGGGAGACGGGGCCGCTCGTCTCCGAGCCGATGTTCAGCGAGGCCACCGTCGAGACGGTGCGCGCGGGCCTGCGCCGCTGCGTGGAGGACGGCCCGCCGCCCCCGACGGGCACGGGCCACGCGGCGTTCCTTCCGGGCTTTGACATCATCGGAAAAACGGGCTCGGCCCAGGTGATGTCGCTGGCGCACCACGAGCAGTACGCGACGGAGGAGGACATCCCCTGGCACATGCGCGACCACGCGTGGTTTGTCGCGGGGGTCCTCGACCGCGAGCCGCGCGTCGCCCTGTGCATCCTGATCGAGCACGGGCACCACGGCAGCTCGGCGGCCGCCCCGCACGCGAAGGAAGTGATCAGCTATTTCTACGGCGAGCGCGGGCCGGAAACGCCCGCCCCCGCCCCGGCCGCGGAGGAGTGACCATGCCCGGCAACCCCCTCATCCAGTACCAGGACATCAGCGTGCGGGTCTTCGACTGGCGCGCGCTCAAGCGCGTGGACTGGTTTCTCGCGCTGGCCACGGTACTGCTGGCGGCGGTGGGGTGGACCCTGCTGTACAGCGCCAGCCGCAGCAGCGACATCATCTACTTCAAGCGCCAGATGGCGTACTTCCTCGCCGGCGCCGGCGTGGCCCTGTTCGTCGCCTGCTTCGACTACCGCTTCATCGTGGCGGCGGCCCCGCTGTTCTACGTCGTGGCCAACCTCATGCTGGTGGCGGTGCTCTTCTTCGGCACCGAGGCCAAGGGGAGCGAGCGGTGGCTCGTGCTGGGGCCCGCCCGGCTCCAGCCCTCCGAAGTGTCCAAGCTCATGATGGTCCTGTTCCTCACCTGGTATCTTTCCCGGCTGGGGCCCCGCATACGGCGGTTCCACTGGTTCCTCCTGGCGCTCCTGCTGACCGCGGTCCCCATGGGGCTCATCCTCAAGCAGCCCAACCTGGGCACGGCGGCCTGCATGGGGCCGCTCGTGCTGGTGATGCTCTTCGTGGGGGGGTGCCGCATCCGTCATCTGGCCCTCGTGGTGCTGCTGGGGCTCTCCGTCTTCCCCGCCCTGTGGTGGCAGATGAGCGGATTCGACCCCGACAAGCCCACGGAGCCGCGGGGCTTCTACGAGCTGAAGCACTACCAGAAGCAGCGGATCTACACGTTCCTCCACCCGGAGCACGACCCCGAGGGCAGCGGCTGGCAGACCCTCCAGAGCCGGATCACCGTGGGCAGCGGCGGCATCGCGGGCAAGGGCTTCCTCGAGGGCACGCAGACCCGGCTCAACTACCTGCCCGAGCACCACACGGACTTCATCTACTCCCTCCTCGCCGAGGAGTTCGGCTTTGTGGGGGCCGTTTCCGTCATCGCGCTCTTCCTGCTGTTCCTCCTGCGGGGGCTCATGTTCGCGCGGGACTGCCCGGAAATGACGGGCACGCTGCTGGCCACGGGCACCGTGACGGTCCTCGCCTTCCACGTTTTTGTTAACATAGCCATCACGGCCGGCCTGTTGCCGGTCACGGGCATCCCCCTGCCGTTCCTCAGCTACGGCGGGTCCTTTTACATGACCACCATGGCGGGCGTCGGCCTGCTGTTCAACGTGCGCGCGCGCGGCCCGGGCCTCGCCGTCGGCTGAGCGCGGGCGCCCGCGCGGAAAACGGACCAAGAAATGAAAAAGCAGCTGGTAATCAACGTGAACCCCCTCGAGACGCGGATCGCCGTGCTTGAGGAGGGGCGCCTCGCCGAACTCATGATCGAGCGCGAGGAGAACCGCAGCATCGTCGGCAACATCTACCGGGGCCGCGTGGACGCGGTGCTGCCGGGGATCCAGGCGGCGTTCATCGACATCGGCACGGAGAAGAACGGGTTCCTGTACGTGTCGGACATCGCGGGGGCCGAGGGCACGGGCGACATCGAGCTGGTGGACGGGGTGCCGCGCGCGAAGACGCGCGCGAAGCGCGCCCGGCAGCAGCCCATCGAGACGATGCTGAAGAAGGACCAGTACATCATGGTGCAGGTTCTGAAGGACCGCCTGGGCACCAAGGGCCCGCGGCTCTCCAACTTCATCACCCTGCCGGGGCGCTTCCTGGTGCTGATGCCGACGGTGAAGACGCTGGGCATCTCGCGCAAGATAGACGGGCAGGCGGAGCGGGACCGCATCCGCAAGCTGATGAAGGAGCTGAAGCCGGAGGGGCTGGGCCTCATCAGCCGCACGGCGGGCGAGGGCAAGAGCCGCGAGGCCTTCGAGAAGGACATCCAGTACCTGAAGGACACCTGGGAGGCCGTGCGCACGAAGTTCGACACGGCGAAGGGGCCGGCGCTGCTGCGCGAGGACCTGGGCGTCATCCTGCGCGCCGTG
>JAKLIU010000282.1 GCA_022709445.1 Spirochaetota bacterium
CCGCGTGCTGACCATCGGCTACGGCCTGGCGGCGCGCATAGAGGGCGAGGCGCGATCCCTCATGACCACGCTCTCCGAGCCCCCCAACCGTCCCGTCGAGCCGCTGCCGGGAGCCCCCGGGGCCGACGGCGCGGAAGCAGGGGCCGACGGGACGGCCGCGGGCGACGGAGCCCGCGGGGACGGCGCCGCCGAGCCGGGTCGGTCAGGCGGCACCATCCCCCTCTGGCTCGCCATCGGCCTGCCCCTGGCGGCGGGCGCCCTGCTCGTCGTCATCCTGCTCGCCAGGCGCAAGCGGCGGGAGGCCGGGGAGACGCGCCCGGGCGGCAAGGGGACGGGCGAGTGAACCTGGAAGAGGTCGCGTCGTTCTTCACGCAACACGATGACTTCATCCTCACCTCGCACGAATCCCCCGATGCGGACGGCTTGGGCGCCCAGTACGCCCTCCTCCTTTCCCTGGAGGCGATGGGCAAGCGGGTGCGCGCCGTCAACGCCGACGACTATTCCGCCAAGTATGCCTTCATCGACGCCCGGGAACGCATCGAGGCGCTCGGGAGGACGGACCTCCTGGACCGCGACCTGAGCGCCTGCACCGTGGTGCTCCTGGACACGAACGACATCCAGTACACCGGGGAGATGGCCGACATAGCCCTGGCCAGGGCGGCGCGCATCCTGGTGTTCGACCACCACGAGGCCAAGGGCGTCACCAGGGACGAGGCCTGCTCGCTGCCCGACATGTCCAGCACCTCGGAGATGGCGTACTGGACCATCCGGCGCATGGGCGTGGCCATCGAGCCGGACGTCGCGACCGCCCTGCTCGCAGGCATCGTCTACGATACCGGCTCATTCGCCTACGCCAAGACCTCCGCGGGCACCTTCGAGGCCGCGCTGGACCTGGTCAAGCTGGGGGCGAGCCCGTCCGGCGTCCACGGGGCCCTCTACGAGTCCTCGGAGACGAGCGCGCTCCTCCTCCGCAAGGAGGTGCTCTCGACGCTCGAGCTGCACATGAACAACGGGCTGGCCTTCCAGACCATGGGCAAGGACATCCTGGAGCGCACGGGAGCCAACTACGAGGAAGCGGAGGACCTGATCAACGTGCCCCTGCAGAGCAAGACCGTCGAGGTCTCCGCCTTCTTCAAGGAGAACCTCCAGGGTACCCTGCGCTGCTCCCTCCGGTCCAAGGGCGCGGTCAACGTGGCCCACATCGCCCAGTCCTTCGGCGGCGGCGGACACCGTACGGCTGCCGGCTTCAAGTCCCCCTATCCCCTTGAAACGATCAAGAAGAAGGTGCTAGAACTACTTTCCTCGGCCATGCCGGACTGAAACCTCCCATGAAACGATACACGCACGGACCCTTCATCGCCGCGGTGGCGATCACGCTGGCGCTCGCCGCGTACTTTTTCCTCTCCTCGCGCACCCCGGGCGCCGGCGGCGCCGGCGAGCCGGTGCGCTACCGGTCGTTCGAGGCGGGCTCCCTGCCCGCGGGCGAGGACGAGCCGGAGGCCAAGGCGCCGCGCCTCTCGAGCGCCATACCCCTGGAACCGGACGAGACCCTCCTGGACCTGTACAGCCTCAACATGGACTTCGACGACGAGGAGGAGCAGATCCTCGTGACCAGGCGGTCGGGGGACGCCAGCGGGGCCATACGCGTGGTGCTCGCCGACTACAGCCCCTCGAGCCGGCGCTGGACGCGGGCATGGGAAGGCCAGACCCTGTCCACCCAGGTGAAGACCTTCCAGGTGAGCGGCGTGGACCTGATAGGCGACCACAACTTCGACATCGTCTGCACCGGCATGAACGCCGACAACGAGCAGACCATGACGGTGTTCTGGAAGAGCGACCCCGACGACGGCCGGTCCGGCCTGCGCTTCATCAAGGTGTTCGAGCAGTCGGCTGACGCGGTGCTGGTCGAGGACGGCGAGCGCTCCGAGAGCTACAAGATGGGCCAGACCAACGCGGAAAGCTGGCCCATCACCGTGTGGCGGCCGGATCCCGACTCGAGCAACTTCCTGGACCAGATCAAGGAGACCTGGACCTGGAGCTTCACCGCCAAGGCCTACCTGATGACCGACCGGGAGCGCATCCCCGGCGCAAGCATCGCCAAGAAGCTGGCCGACAGCATCCTGGACGGGAAGGCGGACACCTTCGAGCGCTGGCTCGAGGGCATCTGGTACCAGGAGGGGCTCGACCCGCTCGCGCCGGGGACGCTCTTCCTGACCTTCCAGCCCCGGGACGGCACCGTGCTGTTCTCGAGCGAAGGCGTCGTGGAGAATTTCCGCTGGGAGAGCTCGAGCCCCACGCGCATGGGCATCTACGTCAGTTGCCGCAACCAGTCGGTGAGCAACCTCCGCCGCCTCCTGGACGTGGAGCTGGAGACGGCGGAATCGATAGACGTGCGGGTCTTCCAGGACCTGCGCATGAAGGCGGACGTCTCGGGACGATGGGACGGCCGGTACCGGCGCCTGAGCCCCGAGGCAGCCAAGGCGTTCCGCAAGGTCCCTTCCGCGGCATCGGTGTCGGGCCTGTCCCTGGACGGGCTCTTCCTGGCCACCGGCGGCGAGGAACTGCGATTCGACGGGTCCCTGTACTCCATGAAATCGGCGGAGGGTCTCGAGGAAGGCAGCTTCGCGGTGTACACCCTGGCCGGGAAGACCCTGCTGGACATGCGGGCCATCAAGGCGGGCGACCAGCCTTCGTCCCGGCGGCGTTCCTGGTTCCTGTCCCTGTCCGTGCGGAGCGAGGACGGCGGGACGCCGGTCACCGTGCTGAGCCTGGCTCCTGCTCGCGTGGGCATGGACGGGGCGGAACGGCTCGAGTCGGCGCCACTGGTACTGGAGAAGCGCCTGGAAGACCAGTGAGCCTCAGGGCGCGGCGGGCAGGAGCCAGGCCTCGAAACCGGCGTCCTTGAGCCCGAGCAGGGTGGCCTGCGCATCCGATCCCGCGGCCACGTACACGATGATCATCTCCACGCCGTCCGCCGAGCGCTTCCGCGCCACCAGTCCCTTGAAACCCTTGCCGGCCAGGCGCTCGACCATGGCCTG
>JAKLIU010000283.1 GCA_022709445.1 Spirochaetota bacterium
GTCGGTGTCCAATCCCTGCCTGCTGGAAGCCGGCGGACAGTGGCGGCTCTACCATTCGTCCTCCCTGGTCCACGTGGACGACTGCGGCTTCGAGGAGCCCCGGTACATAGCCCTGGCCACCAGGCCGCTCGCGGCCGGCCCGGTCGGCGGATACGCACACCGGGAAGCTCCCGTCATCGACCCGGCCGGCGACCCGCTGCCCGGCGTCATCGGGGCCGGCTCGCTCAAGGTCATCCCCATGGACGGACTCTGGCTGGGCCTGCAGAACAAGATCTACACGGGAAGCGACGGCCGCTCGCGCTCGGCCATCTTCGCCCTGCGCTCGGCCGACGGCCTCTCCTGGGAACCAGCCCGGTCCGAGCCGCTCATCGCGCCGTCCGACGGCTGGCGCTCCTCCCACGTCTACGCCTGCGACTGCCGCCGGCGCGGGAAGGACGGTCCCTGGTACCTCTACTACAACGCGCGCGACGGCTGGTACAAGACCGCCGGCCGTGAGCGCATCGGAAGGATGGTCCTGGGATGAGCGGGGCTTCGATGGCGGCGGGCAGGCGTCCCGACCTGGTGGGCATCGGGGAGATCCTGATGGACATGACGCCGGCGGAGGGACCCCGCGGACCCTGCTTCCAGGCCAACCCCGGCGGCGCTCCGTGCAACTTCCTGGCGATGGCCGCCCGCATGGGATCCTCCGTCGCCTTCATCGGCAAGGTGGGGGACGACGCCTTCGGACGCCGGCTCCGGGCGGCGCTCGAGGAGGCCGGGGTGGACGCGACGGGCCTCCTGGTCGATCCGGAGGCGGCCACGACCCTGGCCTTCGTGCACCTGGCCCCGTCCGGGGACCGCAGCTTCAGCTTCTATCGCCGCGGCTGCGCCGACACCATGCTCAGGCCCGGCGAGCTGGACCCCGGCGTTCTCGACGGCTGCCGGGCCCTGTACTGCGGTTCGCTCGCCTTCAGCGACGAGCCCCTGCGCTCGGCGGCGGACCTGCTCCTGAGCCGGGCCCGGGAGCGGGGACTCATCGTGTTCCACGACAGCAACTACCGGCCGGCCCTCTGGTCCTCGCCCCGGACCGCCCTGGAGACCATGCGTGCGCTCGTCGCGCGGGCGGACGTGCTCAAGGTATCCGACGACGAGGCCCTCATGCTGACCGGCGAGGCCGAGCCCGGACAGGCGGCCCGCGCCCTGGCTGCCATGGGTCCGTCCCTGGTCTGCGTCACCCGGGGCGCGGCCGAGTCCATCCTGGCTTTCAAGGGCCGCTGCATCGAGGTGCCCACCCCGGGCGTGCCCGTCGTCGACACCACCGGAGCGGGCGACGCGTTCTTCGGCACCCTGGCCCACCTGCTCCTGTCGGCCCTGGATCCCGCGCTCCAAGCCCGTAGCGCCGACGCCCTGGCCTGCCTGTCCCCCGACGAGGTCCTGGACATGGTCCGCGTGGCTCACGCCGCAGCCGGGCTCTGCGTCCAGGGCTACGGCGCCATCCCATCGCTCCCCACCCGGGAAGCGGTGCTGGCGGCGGCCGGGCGGGGTTGAGGGCGGTCCACTCGCCGGCTCGCCCGTCGGATCCCGTGCCCACGGGCAGCGACCGCTCCCCTGCGCTCTCCCAGTTCTTCCCAGCCCTCCATGCCCGCTGCCTGAATCCGTGAACTTTCGCAATTCAGCACCATTCCTGAAAATTCCGCTTTACAAGTCGCGATACCTGTTCTAGGATCGGTTGGTATGGAAATTTTACCAACCAACCCGACGCTCACGCCGTTCCTCGCCCAGCAGGTGAAACGGATACGGGTAGCCCGCACGGTCTGGAAAAACAGCGGCATATCCCGGGTGGAGCTGGCGTCGGCCCTGGGCCTGGACAAGACGACCATCAGTACCATCGTGGGCGAATTCCTGGAACTGGGGATCCTGGAAGAGCGCGACATGGGCCAGGCCGGTCCAACCGGGGGCAGGCGGCCGGTGTCCCTGGCCCTCTCCCGCTCCCTGGGCCTGGTGGCCGGCATAGAGATCCAGCCGGACGTGGCCAGGGTGGTGCTGGTGGACCTGGAAGGCGCGGAGCTGGCACGGCACTCGGCGATCCGGAACCGGGACATGGCCGGCACCATCGACGAGATGGTCAAGGTGGCCCAGTCGCTCTCGGCGGCCCGCGGAAGCCGGCTCCTGGGGCTGGGCTTCGGCTTTTCCGGCGTGGTGGACTCCGCCGAGGGCACGCTGGTGTCTTCCATACCGCTGGGGGTGGACGAGCCCCTGGCCGTGGTCGCCTCCGTGAAGGAGCGCTTCGGCCTGCAGTGCACGGTGGAGAACGACGCGCGCTGCTGCGCCTGGAACGTGGCTGCCTTCGGCGACGAGCGCCATGCCCAGGACCTGGTCTACGCCCTCATCGAGCGCCGCGACTGCGCCGAGGATTGCCCCCCGGTGGGCCTCGGGTTCTCGTTCGTGCTGGGCGGCAGGATACTGCGCGGCCGCTCCAGCTCCGCCGGCGAGTTCCGCTCCGTGCTGTGGAACGGGGGCAACGCGTCCCAGTTCTCCATACCGGACGCCGAGCTGGCCCGCCTGGACTCGGACGCGTCGGTCAAGGCGCGGCTGGTGGACGAGATAGCCATACACATCGCCCTGTTCGCGGATTCCCTGGACCTCTCCGCGGTGTACCTGGGCGGAGACTCCCGCCTCGCGGACGGGGACCTGGCCGACGCGGTGCGCTCGGCCATGCGCGCCAACCGGCCCTACCGCCGCGTGGAGGACGTGGCCGTGGTGCTGGACGGCTCGGACGTGGCGGTGGCCCGCGGCGCGGCCTCCGCCTTCCTCGAGAACCTGATGGGCATGCCCGGTTCGCCGGACCCGGGCTTCGACCTGCTTTCCGTGTTCCCCGGCGACTGAATTCGGTGACTGACATGGCCTCGCATGACGCCATGCATGTGGATAGTTGGAGGGTAAGGAAATGAGGAAACTGCTGGCTGCGGCGATGATCGTCGCGATGGCGTTGGCGTTCTCCTGCGGGGGGACGGCGAAGGAACCCGAACAGGCCAAGCTCGGCGGCGAGA
>JAKLIU010000284.1 GCA_022709445.1 Spirochaetota bacterium
AGATCGTTCGCGTGAACGCGGCCGACAGGATCCTGACCGACGCCGATGGCGGGACATGGAACTACGGAAAGCTCGTCTGGGCCGGGGACCTGAAAGCCCTGTACGCAATGGCGGACGGTTCCGGCCTCGGCCGCGCGGCCGCCCTCGGGCTGGATCGGCGCAAGGAGCGGGTCCTGGCGCACAGGGGAGCGGAGTCCGTATTCTCCGTGTTCCTCGCGGCGGACATGCCTCCGGAGGCTTTCGGCAAGGCGGCGAGCGGGCACCTGTTCTACACGCCCGACCGACGGGGCCTGGGGCAGGTGCACGGCGCGGAGCTGCGAGAGCTCCTCGAGCGCTGGGATTCGGTATCGAAGGAGGAAGTCTTCGGGTGGCTTGCGCGCTTCTGCCGCCTCAACACCTTCGAGGTCTCGATACCGGCCCTGCGCGACCCGGACGCGGCCCCGGCCGGCAAGACGGGCCTCATCATCAGCGCGCTCTTCGACTACGGACTGACCGGTCGGATCCAGGCCGACGGCTGGTACGAGGAATTCAGGAAGCGCGTGGAGGACGAGTTCATCGGACTGATTTCCGAACGGCTCTACCCCGGGCTGAAGGAGAAGGTCCTGTTCTCCTTCTCGGCATCGCCGCTCTCCATATACGAGCGGGTGCGGAGCTCCGAAGGGTCCATCGTGGGCTGGTCGTTCGAGGAGGAGATTCCCGTGGTGACGAGCATGTTCCGCATGGCCGATTCGGTGAAGACGGCCCTGCCCGGCGTGTACGCCGCGGGCAAATGGGTCTACAGCCCCGCCGGCGGTCCCACGGCCATCATGACCGGCCGCATCGCCGCCAAGCGCTGCCTCAGGGGCTGAGCCGGCGCGATCGCCAGGGTAGACACCGGGAAAGAGAGCCACGGGCGGGTTGAACCACAGAGACGCAGAGGCACAGAGAGCTCGCTAATAAGGATTGGCCGGAGCCTTCCTTGCTGAACCGCTCCCGTCCTCTCTGTGGCTCTGTGACTCTGTGGTCGTCCTTGGGGATGCGGCATTTCTACCTGAAAATGAAGAAGCCCGCCCGGGGAACCGGGCGGGCTTCTTTACGAAGGGTCGGATCAGGCGGGATCGTGGTACAGGTAGCAGGCGACCTGGTGGCCGGGCGCCACGTCCCTGAGCACGGGCACGCTCTCCTTGCACTTGTCCATGCGGTGCGAGCAGCGGTCGTAGAAGTAGCAGCCGGTGCGCTTGCGGTCCGGCGACGGGACGTCCCCGGTCAGGATGATGCGCTGGCGCTTGCGCTCGACGGCCGGGTCCGGGATGGGGGCCGCGGAGAGCAGGGCCTGGGTGTAGGGGTGCAGCGGCTTCTTGTACAGCTCGGCCGAGTCGGAGATCTCGACGATGACGCCCAGGTACATGACCGCGATGCGGTTGGAAATGTACTGGATCACCGCCAGGTCGTGCGCGATGAACATGTAGGTGAGGCCGAACTCCTCCTGCAGGTCCTTGAACAGGTTCAGGATCTGGGACTGGATGGAGACGTCCAGGGCGGACACGGGCTCGTCGCAGAGCACCAGGTCCGGCTTGAGGGCCAGGGCCCTGGCGATGCCGATGCGCTGGCGCTGGCCGCCGGAGAATTCGTGCGGGTAGCGGTTCTTGAAGTAGCGGGACAGGCCCACGCGCTCCATGAGCTGCTCGACGCGCTCGTCCATCTCGTTCCTGGACAGCGACATGAGGCCGGCCTTGGTGAAGATGCGCATGGGCTCGGCGATGACGTCGCGGGTGGTCATGCGGGGGTTCAGGGACGCGTAGGGATCCTGGAACACGATCTGCATGTCCTTGCGCGCCGCCAGGAGCTCGGCCGGCGGCAGGGCGGTCAGGTCCTTGCCCTTGAGCATGACCTTTCCCGCCGTGGGCTTGTAGAGCTGGGCCACGGCGCGGAGCGTGGTGGACTTGCCGCAGCCGGATTCTCCCACCAGGCCCAGGGTCTCGCCCTTCTTGATGGACAGGTCCACGCCGTCGACGGCGTAGATGAAACCCTTCTTGCGGTTCCAGAACATGCCCGAGTGGAAGGGGAAGTGCATCTTGAGGCCGCGGACCTCCAGGAGGTTCTCTTTGTTTTCCATTTACTTACCCTCTCCGTAGAGCCAGCACGCGACCGACCTTCCGTTTCCTATGTCCGCCACCGGCGGGTACTTGGACTTGCAGACGTCCATGGCGCGATCGCAGCGCGGGAAGAACGGGCAGCAGTCCGGGAGGTTGATCACGTTGGGCGGCTGGCCGGGGATGGAGTACAGGCGCTGGTTGCTGGTCTTGTCCAGTCGGGGCACGCTCTTGATGAGCCCCTGGGTGTAGGGGTGCTTGGGATCGGCGAAGATCTCGTCGGCGTTGCCGCGCTCGACCACGCGGCCGGCGTACATGACGCAGATGTTGTCGCACATGCCGGCGACCACGCCCAGGGAGTGGGTGATCAGGATGACCGCGGTGCCCAGGCGGGCGGACAGCTCGTTGATCAGCTCCAGGATCTGGGCCTGGATGGTCACGTCCAGGGCCGTGGTGGGCTCGTCCGCGATCAGGATCTCGGGGTTGCAGGACAGGGCCATGGCTATCATGACGCGCTGGCGCATGCCGCCGGAGAACTGGTGCGGGTACTGGTCGATGCGGCTCTCCGGCGCGGGAATGCCCGCCAGCTTGAGCATCTCTATCGCCTTGAGCTTGGCGGCCTTCTTGTCCAGGCCCTGGTGCAGCACGATGGTCTCTATCATCTGGGTGCTGATGCGCAGGAACGGGTTGAGCGAGGTCATGGGATCCTGGAAGATCATGGAGATCTTGTTGCCGCGGATCTGCCGGATCTCGTTGTCGCTCATGGTGACCAGGTCCTTGCCGTCGAAGAGCACCTGGCCGCCGGCGATGCGCCCGGGCGGCGTCGGGATCAGCTTCATGATGGCGAGGTTGGTCACGCTCTTGCCTGAGCCGGATTCGCCCACGATGCCCAGGGTCTCGCCCTTGCGCAGGTCGAAGCTCACGCCGTCGACGGCCTTGAGGA